>CAYRLV010000006.1:0-29294 GCA_964425155.1 uncultured Ornithinicoccus sp.
GCAGGTCCTTGATCTCTTGTGCGAAGTCGACGGCCACGGGACGAGGTTACGCGACCCCCACGGGCCCGCTCCACGCCCGGCCGCCTGCGCCCGTGCGGTTCAGTCGCGCGCCGCCCAGGCCGAGGCGATCTCACGCACCCGCGGGGACACCTCCGCGAGCGCGGTCTCCAGGTCGGGCACCAGAGAGCTGTCGAGGCCGCGCCAGTCCGACGCCACCATCGTGGTGCCGTGGAACCAGTGCCGGCTGACCACCTCGTCCTCGCCCTCCACCACGTCGATGCGCGCACAGCGCAGCTCGCGTCCCCCGGGCAGGTGCACGTCCTCGTGGCCGGCGGGTCGCACGGTGGCCGTGACCGCCGGCTCCTGCGGGGCGCCGTCGCGCAACCGGAGGTACTGCACCGGCAGACCCCGGAGGGCTCCCACATCGGCCAGCAACAGGTACTCGGCGTAGCCCGGGATCACCCGCCGCTCGTCCGCGATCTCCTCGCGCGCCGCCTCCACCCGGTGGTCACCCTCGGCGAAGGTGTAGCGCGTCCAGTCGAAGACGTCGCCGGCGAACCAGACCCGGCTCTCGTTGTGCGACCTCTCCCCCTCGGGCGGATCGATCAGGACGAGCGTGTCCAGACCACTGTCGGTGCGCCGCCGCAGCAGCACCCCGGCCGGGCTGGTGCCGGTGTGGAAGACCTCGCACCGCAGGTTGGACTCCATGACCGGGACCCTAGACGGTTCGGGCGGCGAGTGCCTCCTCGAGCGGAGTGGCGTGCTGCCAGAGGGTCTCGAAGGTGACGGTGAGGGTCTCGGCCAGCATCGGGTGGTGCACGACCAAGGTGGTCACCGAGTCGTCCCCCTCGATCGGGTCGGGCATGTTGAAGGCCACGGCCTGCCCGTCGACGATGGTGAGCTTCAGGGGCAGCCGGTCGATCACCCGCACCTGTTCTCCCAGGGTCGCGTAGGTGCGCACCAGCTCGGCGAGCTCGGGCTGCTCGAGCAGCGAGGTCTCGTAGAGCGCGCGCTGCGACAGCGCACGCGGCAGCCGGGCGTCCTCCGTCGCGGGCGGCGCGAGGTAGGGCGGGCGCACGAAGGTGAGCAGCTCCCGCTCGGCGGCCTCCCACAGCTCACCCACCCGCGCGACGGCGTGCTGCCGGTCGCGCAGGACCTCGACGTAGGAGAGCGGCTCGTCGCGTTGCTGGCCGCCGGTGAAGCGGGGCATCAGCCGGTCGGCCAGCTGCGCGGCGCGGTCCTCCACCCGCTCGAGCTCCTGGCGACGGAGCGTGATCAGCCGGCTCATCACCTGGTCGGGAGGCTGGGCGCGGTAGTGCAGTTTGTCCCCGGGGAGCGGAGTGACCAGGCCGCGCTCCGCGAGCGAGGCCAACACGTCATACACGCGTTGCCGGGGCATCCTGGCCAGCCGGGCGACCTCCGCCGGGGTGGCCGACCCGCGCCCGAGCAGGGAGAGGTAGCCCTTGGCCTCGTAGCGGGTGAGACCGAGGTCGACCAGCTCGCCGACCTCTGCCGGAGAATCCATACCAAGACCATACCTTGTCACCATTGACAGTGGTTACATCTTCGTTAGCGTGGTCGCATCCCGCCGGACCACCTGGAGTTGTGACCCATGCCGCCCTCCACCCGCACCCGCTCGCGCCGCCCCGCGCTGGCCCTGCTCGCCTCAATCGGCCTGGTCACTGCCGGGCTGGTGGCGCCGATCAGCAGCGCGCAGGCCGCCCCGAACGAGCTTGGCGCCCCGGCGGATTCAGCCGCCGTGCCGACCTACGACTCTCCCGAGCTGCAAGCCCGCAGCAACCTGCCGGTCAACGACGACGGGTGGAACCTGCCGCCGGGGGCACAGTTCAACAGCATCACGCCCGTGCTGAACGACGACGCGACCGTGTCGTTCCGGGTGCAGCTCGTGCCGGTCCCCGGGCAGTCCGGCGTCTACGCCCCGGGCATCTGGTCGGGCGGCCACGGCGAGGGCGGTCTGGTCTACACGGGCGAGGCGAACCAGCGGGCGTCCGACGACGTCAGCATCAACGGCTCGGGCGACATCGCCTTCACCATCGCCGACGGCGGAGTGGACAACAAGCTCTGGCGCTACGACGCGCAGACCGGCACGTCGGAGCAGGTCGGCACCTCACCGGTCTTCCCGCGCGGCTACCGTGGCCCCTCGATCGACGACGCGGGCGACATCGGCTTCACCGGCGACTTCGGGACCGGCAAGGCCTATGCCGGCGCGGTGGACGGCAGCGGGCAGATCTTCGTCAACGACCGCAACCTCGACCCGGACAGCCCCTGGACCTACCTCTACACGCCGGACTTCAACGACACGGGCCAGATCGCCGCGAAGGTCGCCACCTCCGACGACCTGGTGACCGACATCGAGATCCGGCTGTTCGAGCGCGACGGGACCTCCCGGCGGATCCTGGCCAACCACGCGGTGGACCCGAACTCACCCTACGAGAAGTTCAACAACTCGGTGTCGGTCAACGACGAGGGCGTGGTCGCGGTGGTCGCCCACCGGACGGACGGCACGGAGGTCGTCATCCGCAGCGACGGCGAGACCACCACGGAGATCGCCCGGGCCGGCGACTCCGACGTGATCAAGGACATCGACTACTTCACCCCGGACGTCAACGACGACGGGCTGGTGGTCTTCCGCGGCTCCGATGCCCAGGGCCAGGCGGTGTATGTCGGGGACGGCACCTCGCTCACGCGCGTCGCCGGCAAGGGTGACGTCGTCGAGACCGACCAGGGCCCAGGGCAACTCGGCCAGCACGACAGCTCCCCCGTCTTCGGCGGCTCGCCGACCATCAACAACCACGGCGACGTCGCCTTCGCCGCCGGGTTGCACCCCCAGGGTGACAACCAGGTCGAGTGGGGCTCGGGCGTGTTCGTGGCGTACGCCGAAGGCGACACCCAGCCCCCGGTCGAGGGGTCGGTGACCGGTGTGGTGACCGACCGCAACGACGGGCAGCCCGTCGCCGGCGCCACGGTGACGCTGACCGACGAGTCCGGGGAGACCGCAGCCTCGACCAGCACCGGCAGCGACGGCAGTTATGGCGTCGATGTCGAGCCGGGCACCTACACCGTGACCACGACGGCCGAGCACTACACGACGGCCGGTTCCACGGTCGTCGTGGAGGACACCGACGAGCCGCAGACCGTCGACGTCGTCCTCGACACGGCCGTGATCACCGTGGACCCGGGCTCGTTCGACTTCGACAGCTCCGACGGCGACACCCAGACCGCGGAGCTGACCGTGACCAACGACGGGTCGGCGCCACTCACGTGGGAGGCCGCCACCGAGGACGACTGGCTCGGCGTCGAGCCGGCGGACGGCACCGTCGCCGTGGGCGACTCGACCACCGTGACGCTGACCGTCGATGCCACCGACCTGACGGACGGCACGCACGCGCAGAGCCTCGTGGTGTCCGGCAACGCGGCCCGGCAGCCGTCGGTCGCGGTCCCGGTGACCCTCGTCGTCGGCTCGGACGAACCGGGTGATCCGAGCACGGCACGCGTCAACCTCGGTGGCGGCGACTACACCGACGGCGACGGTGACCTCTGGGCGGCCGAGCAGCCCTCGGTCGACGGCGGACCGGGATACCTGGGCGAGCACACCAAGGCCCACCGGATCGGCCAGGACGTCCGTGGCACCGATGACGACCTGCTCTTCCAGCAGAGCCGGTCCGGCGTCACGGGCTACGTCTTCGACGACCTACCGGCCGGTTCCTACCGCGTCGACCTCGGCTACGTCGCGTTCGACCGCGGCGTCGGCGGACCGGTGGCCCGGCACTACACCTACGGCATGGACCACAACGGGGGTCGGCTGGTCGTGGACCTGCCCTTCCCCACCCTGACCGGAGGCACCCGCCCCGGCATCAGCGTTCCCGTGGAGGCCATGGGGGCCTCGATCTCGAGCATCGAGGTGACGCCGGCGCCCTGACCGCCGGCGTCCCCAACCGACCTCGGGGGACACAGACGGTGGGGTCCGGCCCTCTGGAGGTGGGCCGGACCCCACCCGCCGTCCACTCTCGCTTCCGATATCTGTGTCGGAGGTGTGTCGCCCCGGGTGCCTCGCCGCACGACGACAGGTGCTCGGAACAGTCAGGCTCAGAGCAGGTCGTGCACCACGCGGCCGGCGGCCACCGTCCGCAGCACCTTGCCCTCGAGCAGGGCCTCCGGACCCTCGACGAGAGGGTTCCGATCCAGGACCGCCAGGTCGGCCGCCAGTCCCGGGGCGAGGACGCCCGTGCGCTGCTCCTCCCCCGCGGCGAACGCACCGGTGCGCGTGCTGTGCTGGAGAGCCGTGTCGACCGGTAACGCCAAGGACGGGTTGTTGGCGGGCAGGCCGGGATCGAAGGCCGACCGCCGGGTCGTGGCGATCCAGAGGTTCGGCAGCGCGTGGTGCGGCGCTGTCGGGGTGTCGGTGCCGAACGCCAAGGTGCACCCGGCGTCGAGGAACTCCGGCCAGGCGAACCCTCGAGCGGCACGCTCCCGCCCGAGCATCCTCCGCCACGTGGGCAGGATGAACGGGTCGGAGTGCACGGGCTGCATGGAGACGACGACGCCGAGGTCTGCGCATCGCTGCGCTGTGCCCGGCGTGGTGTATTCGAGGTGCTCGATCCGGTGCCGGTGTGGCTGCGGGTGTGAGCCGAGGACGGTCTCCAGGGCGTCCAACGCGGTGGACACGGCCCGGTCACCGATGGCGTGCATCGCCACCGCGATGCCAGCCTCGTGCGCCGCTCGGATGACGGGAACAAGATCGTCGTACGGCCAGATCGGGTCCGGGTGTTCGCCCGTGGTGTAGGGCTCGGAGAGCGCCGCCGTGCAACCGTCGATGACTCCGTCCACGATGATCTTGATCCCGTGCGAGCGCAGCAGGGGGCCTTGCCCCTCGTGGGCAGTCTCCGCGGCGCGTTCGACCTGGCGCAGGCGCTCTTCCAGGGGGCGGGAGGCATCGACCAGCCAGTGGCCACCGATGCGCACGTGCGGCTCGTCGGCCGTCTGCACCCGGTGGAAGCTCGCCCACGCGTCCTCGTCGACCGCCATGTCGACCACGGAGGTCACCCCGGCGGCGTGGAAGTCGGCCACGGCTGCGCGCAGGTGCCGGTCACGGTCGTCGGGAGTGCGGGTCCGGGCCAGGAACGGCCAGGCAATCGTGGTCAGCGCCGTCTCGTCGAGCAGGCCACTCGGCTGCCCGTCGGCCTCGCGGTGGATGTGACCGCCGACCGGGTCGGGGGTGGACGCGTCGAGGCCCATCTCCCGCAGGGCTGCGGTGTTGACCCAGACCGAGTGGTAGTCGGAGGAGTCCAGGTAGCACGGCCGGTCCGGCACCACCTCGTCGAGCAGCTGCCGAGTCGGCTGGGCGTCGCCCAGCATCTCGTGCAACCAGGCTCGGCCGAGGACCCGTGGCGCCTCGGGATGGGTGTCGGCCCAGCGCTGCACCGTGGCCCGGATGTCCGCCCACGAGGTCGCCATCACCAGGTCGGCCCGCAGTGCGGCTTCCCCGTGCATGTGGAGGTGGACATGGCTGTCGACGAACCCGGGCACGACCAGACCAGGGCACTCGACCACCTCGGCTCCCGAGCCCGCCTGCTCGCGCACCTCGGTCACCGATCCCACGGCGACCACCTGGGACTCATCCACGGCGACGGCCTCGGCGAGGGATCCGTCGCCCGTGAACACGGTGCCGGTGTAGACGGTGCTCATCGACTCCCCTCTGCTTTCCGCCGGTCACGGTAGCCTCCCTTGCCGGCGGGGATCACCACGAGCCTGGTCAGGACGAGGTAGACCACGCTGGTCACGACGAAGGCAGGGAGCGACGCGGAGGTGTGTCGGAACAGGTCGGATGCCTCGAACGTCACCGGGTCGAGGATGCTGTAGTAGGTCGCTGCTCCCACGAGCACCGACACGAACGCCACCGGGTTCACGCCGGCCCAGAAGGAGTAGCGCGAGCGGCCCTCGGGCAGGTAGAGGTCGCGGACGTGCAGCCGTTGCCGTCGCAGCACGAAGTAGTCGGTGAAGTAGACCGCGGTGAGCGGCGCCAGGACGAGCGAGACCCATGCCATGAACTTGAAGAAGTTGTCGTAGAGCGCCGTGGGCCAGAACACGACGATCGCGGACGGGGCGAAGACGAGCGCCCCCAGCAGCCACCACGGGATGGCCGCCACCTTGCGTCCACCGGCACGCCGGATCGCGATGTTGCCGGAGTAGGTCTGGCCGACCATGCTGGTGATGTTGGCGGACGCGATGAACAACAGGGCAAGGACCCCGAGCAGGGCGCCGCCGAGGGGCACCATCCACACGGTCGGGTCCGCGTTGCCCAGCGCGAGGGCGGCGAAGGTCCCCACGATGCTGGCGAGCACGCTGGCCGCGAACAGCCCGATCAGGTTGGGCCACAGGCCCGCCCGTGGCGTCTTCGTCAGCCGGGCCAGGTTGCCCATGATGGTCCACCAGGAGAAGCCGGTGCCCAGGCTGAGCTCCACCGCGATCATCCAGTCGAGCCCGGGGTCTCCGAACGGCTCCAACGGTTTCAGGGCACTCAGCTCCGACCAGGGGTGGTTCGCCACGATGACGACCAGCATCACGACGGTCATCACGGCCAGAAGGGGTGCGACGATCTTGTTGACGAACTCGATCGACACCGGACCCTTGACGAGCAGGACCCACGCGGCGGCGATCACCACCAACGAGAGGGCGATCACCTGCCAGGAGTTCGGCTCGAGGTCGGTCCCCACGGTCGCGTTGAGCACGTTGGCGAGCGCCCGTCCACACATGATCGCGAGGATCGCGTTCCATCCCGCCGCCGCCGGCGGGAAGAGGACGAACACCAGGATCCGGCAACCGGTGCCACCGAACACGGTGCGCAGCGTGGTGAACTGCTCCACGCCATACCGTTGCGCGGGCAGGCAGGTGCTGAGCGACACCAGGGCGACCCCGATGATGTTGCCGATGATGCTGGCGGCGATCGCTTCCTTGACGCCGACGAAGAGCGCCATGGTGCCACCGGTGAGGAAGGCCCAGGTGGCGATGGCCAGCCCGACGTTGACCGAGGTGAACGACCAGAAGCCCCAGATGCGTTCGCCGGGCAGGGTGGGCAGCTCGCTCGTCCCGGTCTCGTGACCGGCCGGTCCGGTCGCGCTGGTCGCCTCCGTCCGCGTGCTCATGCCGGCGCTCCCCACAGCCAGGCGGCCACGCACGCCACGAGCACCAGGGCGGCGAGGGCGAGGAAGTCGGCCCGGGGCAGCGAGGACTCCGGCCGTCCGGGCGCGGACCACTCCTCGGCCGCGCGGACGCGGGCTTCCAGCTCGGCGTCGTCGAAGGATCGATCGGGCTCGGGCATGTCGGGCTCCTCACTAGCAACGTTAGTCGGGTAAACTAGCGCCGCTAGTCTTCCGGCACAAGACCCTGTCCGGAATCCGTCGCCTCATCCCGCAGGAGTGCCCGTGCCGCCATCGCGACCGCTCAACCGGCGGCGGATCGCGGAGGCCGCGCTGGCGCTCATCGACGAGGACGGCTTCGACGCGCTGACCGTCCGATCACTCGGCGCGCGGCTCGGGGTGCAGTCGCCCTCCCTCTACAACCACGTGAGCGGCAAGGACGAGATCCTCGCCGCCGTGACCAGCCTGCTCGGCGAGCGCATCGACCTGACCACCCTCGACGAGCCGGATCTGGCCACCGCGCTCCTCGGCCTCGCCCGCTCCTACCGGGCGGCATTCCGCGGGCACCCCGAGGTCACGGCCTTGCTCGCCAGGAGGCCGGTGACCGCCGACCGGGCTCTGGATCTGTATGAACGACTGCTCACCCGTCTCGATCAGGCTGGGCTCGCCCCCCGGGAGGCCATCACGCTCATCGGCTCGCTCGAGACCGTCGTCCTCGGGTCGGTGGTGCTCACCTTCACTGCCGGCCTCCAGGACGTCGACGCGGACCGTGCTCCCCGCACGTCGGAGTCGCTGCGGGGTGCCGACATCGACTTGGTCGACGAGGCGGCGTTCGAGGCGGCGTTGCAGGGTCTCGTCGAACACCTCCTGCAACGCTAGCGATTCGCGGTCCTAGCCGTCGTGATCATGACGGCGCCGCTCATCGCGGTCGCCTGCCTCCGTGGGCGACCAGGACGGAGCCTCCGGAGGGTGCAGTCGGGAGTCGGTGGCGCGCGACTCCGTCTGACTGGGGAACATCTCTCTCGGGACTCCGAAAACCGCCAGCGCCGAGCCAGATTCGACACCCGCGCCGTGCGTCCGCCGGTTGACCAGCATCACGATGACGTAGGCGGCCACTGCGCCCACCAGCGCGAGTGGCATCGCGATCGAGCTCAGGGTGTTCCAGCCCGAGACGGCGGACGTCACCGGCCCGCCTCCGAGCAGGTGGGCCAAGGGCACCACGACATCCGCGTCCGGTGAGGACGGCTCGGCGACCTCCTGGGGGACGCCGAGCATTCCCACCGCCGTGGCCGTGGCCACCCCCAGCAGGAGTGCCACTCCACCCGGACGCACCTCGACCCAGCTCCTGACCAGGAGCAACGGTCCCAAGGCCAAGCCACAGACGAGGAGCACGATCACGGCCGCCGTGGTCCCGCCGTGGGCCCCGCCCCAGTGCCAGCTCACCGCAGCCGCGACCGCTGCGATCAGCACGATCACCAGCCGGAGCGTCGAGCTGCGCACGTGGCCTCCCCGGTGCGTCGGATCCGGCCCCTCCGGATCCGACCCGGTCACCGTAACAACGAGACCCGCCCGCACGGGCCAAGAGCATCAGGGCGCATCCTCGTCAGTCGAGCGGTGCCCGAGCGCGCGACTCCACCGAGATCGTCACTCCGCCACCAAAGGCTTCCAGGACCGGCCCCAGCACGGGGATCTGCGCATGTCCGGTCAGTCGCACCACCGCCGTCCGGCCATCCGGGCTGCCGGTGCCGGCCCCCAACGACCACGACGTCACGCCCTCAGGCAGCGGTTGCCGTCGCAGGTACTCCCCCGCCTCCTGACGGACGGAGGCGTCGCTCACCCGCACCGCGTCGGTCACGCCGTGCCGGTAGGCCGCATCACGCGCCAGGGCATCGGCCGCGTCGAGAGCTGCGCCGTCCGCGGCGTCCATCAGGTGGATCCGGGCGATCTGGGCCGCTGTCACGCCCAGCCCCCCGAGGACCAGCATGAGCACGATGACACACATGCCCAGGATCAGGACGCTGATCTGTCCGCGTTCGGGCTCCTGCACCAGGCGCAGCGTCCGCCCTCGGACGCCTTGCGTGACGGCCGGCATCACGGCCTGCTCCGGAAGCGGTCCACGGGCGACACGTGGTCGGCCGACACCGAGACACTGGTCGGGAGCACCCCGTCGAGGAAGTCGGGGACCATCGGTAGCGGAACGTCCAGGGACGCCACCACCTCCACCTTGCCCTCCGGAGACAGGCAGGGCGAGCGGTCACACGTGACGTCGATGCGGCCACGCCCGCCGAATCCCTGGTCGGAGAACGCGAGTTCGGCGGCTGCCTGGGCCCGGCCGGGCGCCTGCCGTTGATCGGCCGCCGTGACGTAGGCCCGCCCCGCCTCGCGCGACGCCGCCGTGACGGCGAAGGCACCAGCTTGGACCCGAGCGAGTGTCACCACCAGGTAGAACAGCGGGAGCATCATGAGCACGGCCAGGAACACGAACTCGACCACCGCGCTACCGCGTTCGACGCCCGACCCCCGAAGCCGCCGCCACCGCGTGGCCACGCTCACGGCTGCTCCGCAAGTGCCCGCCCGTGAACCGTGAGGCCGCCCCCGGGACCGAGGGTCCAGGCCAGCGGTAGCGACGCTCGCACGTCGACCTGGACGACCGGCATACCGTCGACGAGCGTCCGCCGAGCCGTGACGTGCTCGGCATAGACGTCGGGAAGGCCCTCGCGGATCATCTCGCGAGCCCGCGCGGCCCCGTCGGCCGGTGTGCTGTCGGCCCGGGCCCCGTGGCGCGCACCTTCGGTGGCGTCGGCGATCAGGGTGTTGCGGACGTGCAGGGCAAACCCCAGCTGGAGTGCGAGCAGGAACAGCACACCGAGCATGCCCGCCACCATGGCGAAGTCCGAGACCGCAGCTCCGCGGTCAGGTCGGGACAGGGACCGGTCGACCCGGTCCCGGATCACGGCCCCTCGACCGAGTTGACCGCCGACTTGAAGAGGTCCTTCAGCAGGGGCTCGGCGACGGCCCAGAGCACCGTGACGATACCGGCAGTCATCAGGGTCACCAGAACCCACCCGGGGATGTCACCGCGATCGGGCTCGGTCAGGAGCCGGCGCAACCGCTCCTGTCCCCCGATGCTGGCGCGCAGCACGCGATCTCGTGAACGGGCAAGGATCGTCATCTCATTTCCTCGATTCTCGTGGAGTCGGAGTCACAGCGAAACCTTCAACATGGACAACCCCGGATAGGCGATGAACAGCATGGTCACGGGAAGCACGAGGAACACGACGGGAATCATCATGAAGATTTCCTTCTTGCCGCCCTCCTCGATCAGCGCCTGGCGGCCAGAGGCCCGCGCGTCCTGTGCCTGGGCCCGCAACACCTCCGCCAAGGGAGTGCCACGCTCGACCGCCACGACGATGCCGTCCACGAACCGCACCAGGCTCGGCAGTCCGGTGCGGTCGGCGAGCCCCTGCAGCGCATGGGGCAGGCTGGCACCCGCCCGGGCGTCCGCGAGACAGATCTCCAGCTCGGTCGACAGCTCACCGGTCGAGAGCCGCGCCACCCGCTCGAGCGCTGGACCTGCTCCCTCGCCGGCGGTGACGGACAATGCCAACAGCTCCGCCACCGCAGGGAACTCGTTGGTCATGCGTTGCTCGCGCTGCGAGACGGCGCGGCTCAGCACCTGATCACGCGCCACCACTCCCAGCATGATGCCCAGCAGCACCACGACGATCATCACTGGCAGCCCGGCGCCGGTGCGCGCCCACAGCAGAGAGGCCAGCAGCACGCCCAGGGCCCCCGTACCGGCACCCCAGATCGCCTGTTCGGCACGGAAACTCTCGACGTCAGGCGGTAGGCCGGCGCGCTGGAGGCGACGACGGACGGAGGCCGATCCACCGAGCACCCGCTCCAGCAGCCCACCCAACCGGGTTGCTGCTCTGCGCACCAACCGTCGACCCAACGAGCCGGCGCGGTGTTCGCCACCCCACAGGAGCCGTGATGGACGAGGAGCGTCGGTCACGTAAGGGGCCAGTCGGGCCACGAGGTCAGGTCGACGTCGCCACGGCACGCCCACGGCCACCAAGAGGAGTCCCACGGCCAACAGCCCACCGAGCAGTGCACCCGCCCAGGACCATCGGTCATGACCTGCCCCGGCTGAGAGCAGCCCGCCATCGAACGGGTTCATCGCAACACCCGCATCTCTTGCGGCAGGCGACCGATCCGACGCATCAATCGGTAGGCGACGACGGAGACGATGGCCCCCACGACGAGAATCACCACGCCGGTCGCACTGCTGTAGACCTCGATCGAGTCTCCGCGCGTCGCCAGGAGCGCCAAGGCGATCCACGGGGCGGCGAGCGCCAGCCGTGCCGCGTTCACCGTCCAGCTCTGCCGGGCCTCCAACTCGGCGCGGGTGCGTGCGTCGTCGCGCAGGAAGGTGGAGAGCGCACGAAGCAGTCGCCCGAGATCGCTACCACCCACGTCCCGGGCCACCCGGAGCGCTTCGATGATGCGGTCCGCCACCGGGTCGCCCAATCGTTGCTTGAGTCCGTCGAGGGACTCGTGGAACCGTCCGGTCGCCCGATAGTCCTCCGCGAACGACGCGAAGGCGGGCCGCAGCTCGACGGGCCCACGGACGGCGAGCTGCGAGAGCGACTCGGGCAGCGCCATACCTGCCCGCACCGCCGAGACGACGTGGTCCACCACGTCCGGCCAGAGGTCACGGAGCATGGCGCGTCTCTTGCGAGCCCGCATACGCACGAACGCCAGCGGCGCGTAGCCCGCGATCAGCGCGAAGCAGGCGGCCACGGGAAGGACGGCGAGCACGGCCGCCAACGCGAGGAAGGTGAGCACCGCGGCCGCGACACAGGCGGCCAGCACGTGCCCCGAGGTCACGCCCACCAGGCCGGCCTGGGCGATCTCGTCGGAGAGCCTCACGAGCGGTCCCGCGTGTGATCGTGGACGTCGAACCGGGCGTGGCCAGCACGACCACCAGATGCACAGGAGTCCCACCCCGAGGAGCAAGCCCAGTGCCTCGCCGGTCATCGCGGGCGCCCCAGCATGGCCGTGACGTCATGGCCTGCAGCTGCGAATCGCTCGACGTGCGGCGGGAATCCGTCGGCACGCTCGAGCAGGCCCTCGCGGCTGGTGAAGATGTCGGCAGCCTCCACCACATCACCTTCGATGCGGCCGGGAACCCCCACGATCTCCCTGACCCGTCGCCGCCCGTCCCGCTCCAGCCCGATCTGCACCACGAGGTCGATCGAGCTCGCGACGGTGGGCACCACGAACCGGCTGCTCACGTTGTCCCCCGCCAGCAGCGGCAGCGTGCACATCTTGACGATCGCCTCCCGGGCACTGTTGGCGTGCACCGTGCACATCCCGGGCAGGCCCGAGTTCAGGGCGATGAGCAGGTCGAGGCACTCGGCCTGGCGCACCTCGCCGACGATGATGCGTGACGGCCGCATTCGCAGAGCCTCCTTGACGAGACGGCGCAGCGGCACCTCCCCCGTGCCCTCCAGGCTCGGTTGCCGGCACTGCAACGCAGCCACGTCGCGCAGCGGCAGTTTCAGCTCGAAGACCTCCTCGCACGTCACGACCCGCTCGCGGGAGGGGATCGCCGACGCCAAGCAGTTGAGCATGGTGGTCTTGCCCGCCTGCGTCCCACCGGACACCAGGATGTTGAGGCCGCTCGCGACCGCTGCCGCGAGGAAGGCCGCCGCCGGCTCGGGCAGGGTGCCGAGCCGGACCAGGTCGTCCAGGTGGTCGGCCCTGACGACGAACTTGCGGATATTGACGTGCCAGTGCTCACGGGTGATGTCGGGGATGACCACGTGCAGCCGGGAACCGTCCGGCAGCGTGGCGTCGACGAAGGGGGAGCTCAGGTCGACCCTCCGACCGGACGACTTGAGCATCCGCTCGACCAGATCACGCACCTGCTCCGCCGTGAGGATCGTGGTGGTCAGCTCGGGCACCCCGTGCCGCGCCACGAACACCTTGGTCGGTTCGTTGATCCAGATCTCCTCGACCGAGGGGTCGTCGAGGTACTGCTGCAGTGGTCCGAACCCGGCGACGGCCTGCACCACGGTGCGGGTCGCCTCGTCCAGGTCGGTCAGCGCCGGGAGGCCGCCGTGCAGCGACCGCTCGTCGTAGTCGGCCACCGCGGCACGGACCAGCTCGCGCAGCCCGGCCTCGTCCTGGGCAGGGTCCAGTCGCCGACGCCGGATGAGCTCACGCACCTCATCCTCCACCGTGCGCACGGCGTCCACCGGGACCATGGCCTCCCCTGCGTTCCCCTTCGACCGGGTCCGATCAAAGCGCCGGACCCACACGAGAGTAAAGGAGAACGCAGGGATCCTTACGCAATCTTGAAGGTCTGTGGATAACACCAGTCACGTCGACAACGACAGCACCTGATGTCCACAGGCCAGACGGCACCAGGCGTCGACATCGGCCGATACTCCTGGCATGGAGCTGGGTCTGACCGTCGTCGACGACCGGGGCGATCGCCTGCCCCGCGACCTGCTCGTGACGGCGCCGCAAGGAACCTCCCTGTCCCACCTGCTTGCCGAACTGCAACAGCCGGGTCAAGCAGCGTCTGAATCATGCTGGTACGTAGATGGATCCGAGACTCCCCCCGAATCACTGCTTGGTATGCCGCCCCTCCTCCACGGCGCGTCCCTCACCACCGTTCCGCCTTCCCCCGGCCACCGCCCGCGACACCCCGGCGCGCTGCTCGAGCTGCACGTGACCGAGGGACCGGACAGCGGTCAGGTGGTCCGGTTGGCGCCGGGGCGCACACGGATCGGCAGGAGCACGGACTCGGACGTGTGCCTGCACGATGCCGCACTGTCCCGGGTGCACGCCGAGCTGCACCTGGGACCTGACGGCATCGAGCTGGCGGATCGCGGCACCACGAACGGGACGTTCGTCGACGGAGTGCCCGTGGCATCGGGCGCCGCGACGTCGGTGCGGGCCGGGCAGCGCATCCAGCTCGGCGGGTCCACGCTGGTGCTGCGTGTGCCCCGCACGCCACCTGCTGCGGTCCGCCCGGACGGGCAGGGACGACTCGAGGTCAATCGTGGCCCCCGCGCTCACGTCACGGCGCCCGCGCCGCAGCTCGTCCGCCCCACGCCACCCGAGCCACCGGAACGCGCCCGACTGGCCGTCCTCACCCTGGTCCTGCCGCTGCTGCTGTCGCTGGTCCTCGCCTACGTGCTGGACAGCGCCGTGATGCTGCTGTTCGGGTTGATGGGCCCGCTGATGATGGCCGGCAGCTACCTGAGCGACCGCAGGGGCGGACGACTTCGTCACCGAAGGCTGTCCCGGCAGTACGCCATCGACGTCGCACGCTTCGAGTCCGACCTGGCCGAGGCCCTGGAGGAGGAGGCGCGCGGCCGTCATCGCCGCTCACCTGATCTGGCCGAGCTCGTGGAGGCGGCTCGCGGACCCACGGCACGGCTGTGGCACCGCCGGCTCGTCGACGATGACTTCCTGACCCTGCGGCTGGGGAGCGCGACGTTGCCGGCAGACACGACCGTGACCGACCGGGAGGGGCGTGAGGAGCATCCGTCTCTGCCGTGCGTCCCCCTCGAGGTGTCACTGCCGCAGGTCGGTGTCCTCGGGATCGCCGGGTCCCCCGACGCCGCCGAGAGATGCCTGCACGGGCTGCTCGGCCAGGTCGCCGGCTGGCACTCCCCACGTGACGTGCGCGTGGTCGTGCTCGCCGAGGACCGGCGCCGGGCGGGCTGGGCTTGCCTGGCCTGGCTGCCGCACGCGCGCCTCCCCGGCCGTGCGTCCGCCGCCGCCTTCGCGACCGTCGAGGACGGGACGGCCGGCCGGGTGGCCGAGCTGATCGCCACCCTCGACCAACGCCAGCAGGAGTCGCGGCTGCACGCGCCGGAGAACGGTCGATGGCCCGCGGTCGTCGTCGTGCTCGACGGCGCACGGAGGCTGCGTGCCGAGGCGGGCGTGTCCCGGTTGCTGCGCGAGGGTCCGGCTGTCGGCATCCATGCCCTCTGCACCGACGAGGCGGTGCCGTTGCTGCCCGTCGAGACCGCCGCCACGCTCGACCTCACGGGCGCGGGGACCACCGCAAGCTTCGAGGGCGCAGGGCACCCACGCACGACGTGTGTGCCCTCGCTCGTCCGCCCGGGCTGGATCGACCGGCTGGCCCGGCACCTGGCTCCCCTGCGCGACGCCACGCCGGAGCAGTCCTCGGCCCAGCCGCCGGATGCGGCTCGGTTGCTCGACCTGCTCGACCTCGACGCGACGAGAGCGGCTGCCGTGCGAGCACGGTGGGTCGAGCAGCGGCGGAGCACGTCGTTCGTGGTGGGGGCAGCCGCGGGCGGGCCGGAGGTGCTGGACCTGTGCCAGGACGGGCCGCACGTGCTGATCGGCGGCACCACCGGAGCCGGCAAGTCCGAGCTACTGCAGACCATGATCGCCGCACTCGCGGTCGCCAATCGACCCGACGAGATGGTGTTCGTGCTGGTCGACTACAAGGGCGGCTCGGCGTTCAAGGACTGCGCGAGGCTGCCGCACACCGTGGGCATGGTCACAGACCTCGACGGCCATCTCACGGCCCGCGCGCTCACCTCCCTGGAGGCCGAGATCCGACGGCGGGAAAGGGTGTTCGGAGCGGTGGGTGCCAAGGATCTCGAGGACTACCTCAAGGTCGCGCCGCCGGGAGCCGAGCCGGTGCCCCGCCTGGTGCTGGTCATCGACGAGTTCAAGATGCTCGCCGAGGATCTCCCCGACTTCGTCGACGGCCTGGTCCGGATCGCCGCGGTCGGGCGTTCCCTGGGCGTGCACCTCGTGCTGGCGACACAACGCCCCGGAGGCATCGTCTCCTCCGACATCAAGGCGAACGTGAACCTCCGGATCGCCTTGCGCGTCAGGGACAAGGCCGACTCCGACGACGTGATCGAGGATCCGGCGGCCGCGGCGATCTCCGGGCGGACTCCCGGGCGCGCGCTGATGCGCACCGGGTCGGCGCCGTTGCGGCTCTTTCAGACTGCCCGCGTGGGCGGACACGAACAGCGGCAGGACGTCCAGTCGCTCCTGGTGCGCCCGACCTCGCTGACCGCGCCCGCGGCAGTCCCCGACCGCGCCGACGGACCGGACGACGACGGGCCGACCGATCTGTGCCGGATCGTCGACGCGACCCTCGCGGCCGCCTCGGCCGCCGGCATCGCTCCGGTGCGCTCCCCCTGGCTGCCACCGTTGCCCGACGTCCTGGCGGTGCCCGACATCGAGGACACCTCCCCCTGGCTGCTCCCGTATGCCGTGGCGGACCTCCCCGACGAGCAGCGCCACTCGTCACTCGGCTGGGACGTGGAGCGGGACGGAAACCTGGCGTTCGCGGGCTCCGCCCGCAGCGGTCGCACCACGGTGTTGCGCACGCTCGCCGCCGCTGTCGCCCGGCGGTGCTCCCCGGATGACGTGCATCTGCACGCGTTCGACGGGTCGGGCGGGTTGCGGGCGCTGCTGTCTCTTCCGCACACCGGGGTCGTCGTCACCCGTGACGAGACACCGCGAGGAGTGCGTCTGCTGGAGCGCCTGACGGCCGAAGTCGTGGCCCGACAGGCCGACCTCGCCACGTGCGGATTCTCCTCACTCGCGGAGCAACGTGAGGACGCAGCCAGGACGGGTGGGACACCCTTGCCCTACCTGGTCCTCATGGTGGACGACTGGGACACCTTCAGCGAGACCTTCGACGAGGTCGACCACGGGCGACCGGTGGAGATGATGCTCCAGCTGCTGCGCGAGGGTCCCGGGGTCGGGCTGCGCGTCGTGCTCACCGGCGGGCGGTCGGTGCTGCTGTCGCGAGTCGCCGGACTCGTGCCGCACCGGCTCTGCCTGCGGATGGCGGACGACAGCGACCTGATGCTGGCGGGCCTGTCGTCGTCCTCGCTGCCCGCGCGGATGCCGCCCGGCCGTGCCGTCCGGGTCGAGGACGGCGTGGAGCTGCAGGTCGGCGTGCTGCCGGACGACCGGCCCGCCCCGGACGAGCCCCTGGACCCCTCCGGGCGCGCCCAGGTCGCCCTGCTGCGACGGCTCGGCGAACGGGTCCTGCCCTCCGCGAGGGACACGGCCCCGGCCCGGCTGCGGCCGATGCGGATCGAACCGCTGCCAGCGGCGCTCCCCCTGTCCGCCGTCGGCCGCGAGCGGGAGAACCGCACGGACCGTGGCGGACTCGTCGTCGGCGTGGGCGGGGACGACCTGTCGCCCGTGGCCCTCGATCCGGGCGCCGGGCTGTCCTTCCTCGTCGCCGGACCCGCGGGCAGTGGACGGACGACGACGTTGCGACTGCTCGCCCACCAGCTGCTCGCACTGGGCCGCGACCTGCTCGTCGTGGCCGAACCGCGTTCTCCCCTGGCCGATTTCGGTGAGGCTGCCCGGCACACCCCGGGCAGTGACGACCTCGACGGTGGCGTGTCGCGCCCGATTCCGGCGCGAACCGCCACCGCCGAGGTCGTGGGACAAGTGGTGACGGTCGCTCCCACGGACGCACCCGGCATACAGGCAGCCGTCGAGGCCAGTCCTCAGGTGGTCGCCGTGGTCGACGACGTCGAGCGGCTCACGGACCCTTCGGCGACGGACGCACTGTCATCGCTGGCACGGGACGCGCATCGCACCGGCGGCGGTGTCCTGTGCGCGGGGCTGACACACGAGCTGCTGAGCCAGTTCCGCGGACTCGCCCAGGAGGTGCGGCGAGCCCAGAGCGGCATCCTGCTGCAGCCGGCTGCGCCGGCCGACGGGGAGCTGTTCGCGGTGCGCGCGGCACCGGTCGGCGAGCGGATCCCTGGCCGCGGCCTGCACGTCCAGCGCGGACAGCTCACCCCGATCCAAGTCGCGCTGCCCGACCCCGCCTGAGCCGACGTGCTCACTCCCGGCCGGTTTGCTCACTCCGGGCCGCTTCTCGAGCCCGCGGAATCGGCCCTGGGTGAGCAAAGCGGCATGGGGTGAGCACGGGCGGAGGTGTCGCGAGCGGGACCTGCCCGGTCAGTCGCCGGCTTCCGCCTCGCCCCCGGCGTCACCGCCGTCAGGTGGCCACGGGATCGGCTGCCCGAGCAGGGCGTTCGCCCAGGCGGCGTGCACCGACTCGTCGTCGCTCGGGTGGAAGATGCCGGCCAGCACGTCGCGGTAGAGCCGGGACAGCTCGGACCGGTTGAAGTAGGACGAGCCGCCCGAGACCCGCACGCACTGCTCCACCACCCGCAGCGCGGTCTCGGTGGCCCGCGACTTCACGGCGGACAGCTGCGGCATCCACAGCGCTCCCCGGTCGGCACCCTCCTCGACGTCACGGGCGAGCGCCTCGATCTGCGGCGGGAGGGCGTCCAGGGCGATCGCCGCGTCCGCGATCCGCCACCGGATGTCGGGGTCGTTGGCGTAGGGGGCGCCGTCGTTCTTCAGCGAGGTGCGCCGGTGCACCGTCTCGACCGCCAGCTCCAGCGCCCGCTCCGCGATGCCGGTGTAGACCGAGGCGAGCAGGATCTCGAAGCTCGCGAAGATGCCGAAGACGAATGGGTCCATCGTCGGACCGGGCGGAATGCGGCGGACGACCCGGTCGGCGGGGGCATGCGCACCGGTGAGGACGGTCGTGCACGACTGGGAGCCCCGCATACCGAGCGTGTCCCAGTCGTCCTTGACCTCGACGCCGCCGCCGTCGCGCGTGACGAAGCCGTAGACCGAGTGGGGGCCGTCGTCTCCGGAGGAGTCGGTGCCGAAGGTGCCCAGCCGGGTCCAGACCGGCGACAGCGAGGTGAAGATCTTGGTGCCGTGGAAGGAGTAGCCGCCCTCGCCGTCCGGGCGTGCCTCGCTGGTGGAGCCGAACAGCACCAGGTCGTTGCCGGCCTCGGAGATGCCGAACGCGAAGACCTCGCCCTCGGCAGCTTCGCGCAGCACGAAGTCCATCGTGTCTTCTCCCGCGGCCCGCACGACCCGGGCCACGCCCATCCAGACGTGGTGCATGTTGACCGAGAGGGCGGTGGCCGGTGCGGCCCCGGCGAGGCGCCGCTGCTCGCGGGTCAGCTCGGTCAGGGTCAGCCCGGCGCCGCCGAGCTCCTCGGGCACCAGCGCGGTGAGGTAGCCCGCGTCGGTGAGGTCGGCCAGGTCCTCCTGGGGGAACCGGTTCTCCCGGTCGTAGGTCGCCGCGCGTCCGCGGATCCGCTCCAGCAGCTCGTCGGTGAGGATCCGGCGGTCGTCGGTCATGCGGGAGCTCCTGGGGCGGTGGTGTGGATCCCTGCCGACTCTAGTCCGCCGGGCGCAGCTCGAACCGCTCGCTCTCGTTCTCTTCCACGGCGGCTCGGGTGTAGAGCAGTGGGAAGGCGCCGTCCGCGGCCCACGTCGGGAAGAGGTCGTCGTAGTGCCTGCTGGTCGGCACGCCGGACTGGCCGGGGGTGTTCATGGCCACGGAGCGGTCCCAGTCGCCGACGTCGACGACGACCCGGAAGCTGCTGCCGGTGCGCTGGTCGAATCCGTCGTAGTAGCCGGTGCTCCCGACCGTGTCCCCACTGCCGCCTCGGGGCAGGGGCCCGACCTGGGTCCAGGCGTACTCCCCCAGCAGGGAGCGCAGCGGGTGGGACAGGAGCGCACGGTGCAGATCGCCCCAACGCCACCGGGACCAGTCCTTCCCGAGCCGCTGCTCGGTCTCGTCCACCGCGTCGCCGAGGCTGGCGAGCACCACCTCGGCGATGACCGCATCCGGGTCGGGGCCGAGCCGGTCGCCGGGAGACGTCAACAGGGACAGGTCGATCCGCGCGTCGAACGACGCGTCGACCGGGGGCAGCACCAGCGCGAGCGCCGCCGGCACCTGCTCCGCCGGGACCAGCTCCCGCAGAGCGGCCGCCACCAGCCCCGGCCGCAGGTGTCGGTGGTACCAGACCTCGAACAGCGCGGCTGCGGCCGAGTCCGGCGACTCCACCGCGTCCCAGTCGCGCAGGAGCTGCAGCGCTCCGTCCACGCGCGACTCGGGCGAGCGCAGCCCGTCCAGCACCGGGAGGAGGGTGCGCGCCGGCACGCTGAGGTAGTCGCACTGCAGCCGGACGCAGTCCTCGACGTTCCACCCGTCCCGTGCGCCGAGCAGCTCGGCGATGCGGTCGTGCCGGTAGGGGTGGTACCAGTCGTAGGTGATGGTCCGCTCGGCGTTCGGATAGCCCTCGGGCAGGTTCATCTGGTTGGCCGTGGCCCACCACCCCTGCTCCGGGTCGTGGACGGCGGGGAGCTCCGCACCCTCGAGGTGTCCGTCCCACTCGTAGCGCCCGTCGCCGGGCACCGGGAGCGTGCCGTCCCACCCCGGCCGCACCGGAGCACGACCGGCCGGGCGCCAGCCGATGGTGCCGTCCGGCGTGGCGTACACCTGGTTCTCCCCCGGCGAGCCCCACCGGTCCAGGGCGGTGACGAACTCCTCCGCGGTGCGCGCGCCCGCATACGACATGCTGCCCAGGTAGGGGGCCATCCCCGGCTCGAGCCAGGCCGCCCGCACCGCGAACGCGCTCCCCCGCTCGGGGTCCTCGTGGACCACCGGGCCGTGCCGGGTGAAGCGCAGGGTCACCTCCACCGGGTCGCCCCCACGCACCGGGATGCTTTCCACCACCTCGGTCATGGACTCGAAGCCGTCGCGGTAGCGGTACGCCCGCGGGTCGGACGGGTCGGTCTCGTAGACGTACAGGTCCTCCTGGTCCACGGGGAAGATGGTCAGCCCGAAGGCGATCGCGCCGTTGTGCCCGATCGAGACGCCCGGCAGCACCGGCTCCCCCGCACCGATCACGTCCAGATCCGGAGCGCTGAGGTGGCACAGGTAGCGCAGGGACGGCAGCGATATCGCGCGGTGCGGGTCGTTGGCGAGGAGCGGTCGTCCGGTCGCGGTGCGCTCGCCGCAGATGACCCAGTTGTTGCTGCCCTCGGGCGTGAGTCGGGGTCCGGGCGCGGCGGACTCGGCGCCGTAGACGACCGGGGTCGTGGCCAGCCGGTAGACGTCCAGCACATCGTCGGGGATCGCGTCGAGGTCCAGCCCGTCGGGGATCCGTAGCGGTGCCCATGGCTCGCGCGCCCGCCGCAGCTCCTCGACCTGCGGCCCGAAGTCACGCAGCACCCGCGCGCGAGCCACCTCCTGCTCGAGATTGGAATAGAGCCCGTGGCTGCGGATCCGCGCCACGTCCTCGGGTGCCCAGTGCGCCGGTTCGTAGCCGAGCTCACGGAACTCGGGCGGCAGGTGACGTGGCTGCTCGCGGCACAGCTCGACATACGCGTTGATGCCGCGCACGAACGCCGTGGTGACCCGCTCGGTGTCCGGTCCGTAGGCGGGCCACTCGGCCGCCATGTCGCCGCGGTAGAGGAACAGTCGTGCCGCCCGGTCGCGCGCGACGTAGTCGGGCCCGAACACCTCCGACAGCAAGCCGAGCCCGCGCCGCCGCCACAGGTCCATCTGGAACAACCGGTCGCGTGCCGCGGTGAAGCCCTGCGCGACGAACAGGTCGTCGCGACCGGCGGCGTAGACGTGTGGCACGCCGTAGCGGTCGACGAGCACCTCCACCGGGTCGGCGAGGCCGGCAACGCGGTAGGAGGGACTGGGCTCGGCGCTGCTCACGATGGCACTCCTTCGGTGCGGGGACACCAGCCATCATCTCGGGTCGCGGTGCGCCCCCGGCGGACGGCCACCGGCGACCATCCGCCCCAGTAGGATGAGGCGACCCGCGGCGGACGTGCCCGGGGAGGGGCCCGGGCAGACCAGGAGGGGCATATGCGGCGTCCACGCCTGCGCGCTGCCGACGCCTGTGTCGGGGCCGGTGTCGGGGCCGTCCTGCTCCTCACCGGGTGTGGCGGCTCCGGGCCCGCCGTCCAGCAGGAGACCACCACCACCCGGACCCTGGACTGGGTGCCGGCCACGCCGACCCGCCCCGCGGACGAGCCGGGGGTCATCGACCCGAACACCGCCGGTCGCACCGCCGCCCCCGACGGCCGGGTCTGGCAGATGACGCTCAAGCCGCACGAGGCCCCGGTGGAGGACTCGCAGTGGCCGGACGCCGGGCAACTGTTCTCCGCCGAGGAGCTGAAGGCCGTCTTCCCCGACGCCACGAGCATCGCCACCACCGACTGCGACCAGGGGACCTGGCCGAACGGGGACGAGACGGCCAAGAACACCGAGTGCAAGATCGAACTGGCGATGCCGGGCGACCCCAGCACGTCCTCGATCCGGCTGAGGATCGAGGGCTTCGGCGCCGACTTCGCCATGACCCGGCGGTTCGACGAGCAGCGTGCCACCGCACGCAAGACCTCGAAGAGCTTCCCGGACAACTACACGTTCTGGCAGGACGGGTCGTTCGGGGCCAAGAAGATCTACCGCGACGGTGACGTCGTGACCGTGCTGATCTCGGACGGCACGGTCGCGGGGCAGTTCACCCTCCAGTTCAGCGGGTTCAACCACCTGGTCGAGGACGACTACGACGCTTCCGAGGACGCGATCTACTCCCAGGTCATGCCCCTCATGGTCCAAACCCTGGCGGCGCACATGCCGCGCACCAGGTGAGGGAACCGATGGCAACGACCGAGCGTCCGACCGTCGACCACAGGTCGCCGACACCGTCCGCCCACCACGACCCCGACCCGAAGAGGTTCCGATGTCACGACGAGTGACCCGCTCCCTGACCGCAGCGGCCGCCGTCGCCGCGCTGAGCGCCGGCGTCGTCGGCTGCAGCACCGGCGACCCGGTGGTGGAGGCCACCACGCCACCGGCCCTGGCGGCACCGGAGACGGCGGCGCCCCCGCAGCCCGCACCGACCCAGCCCACGCAGCCCGCACCCACCCAGCCGGCACCCGACCCGACCAGTTCGGAGCCGACCATGGACGGCCCGACGCCGGTGGATCCCGACACCGGCACCATCCACAAGGTGCCCGGCAAGGTCGTGCCCAACAAGGACGGACGCAAGGCCGCTCCGGACGGCACGAAGTGGACCTCCCTCAAGCTGGTGGGCGACGAGGTCCCGGACGAGGGGTGGCCGGACGCGCAGAAGCTGTTCAGCAAGAAGGAGCTGGACGCGATCTTCCCCGACGCCAAGTCGATGAAGTACATGAACTGCAACGAGTCCAACTACCTCGGCACCGACGGCAACCAGACCGCGCACCAGACCGAGTGCGAGCTGGTGATCGTCATGCCGGGTGACTCACCCAACGTGCCCTCGCACCTCAACATCCGGATGCGGGGGTTCGGGCCCAAGCAGGAGCTGCTGGAGCGCTGGGACCGCTCGATGGAGATCTACAAGAAGCTCGACTCCAGTCGCTACACCTTCTACGAGGACGGCTCGTTCGGCGCGGCGCGGGTGATGACCAACGGGATCACCACCCGGGTGCTGCTCGCGAACGACAAGATCGCCGGCGAGTTCTCCTTCGGGGTGATCGGGTTCTTCCACCTCACGGGTGAGCAGTTCGACTACGACGAGTCCAAGAAGATCTTCGGCGAGCAGATCATGCCGCTGCTGATCCAGACCCTCGCGGCCCACATGCCGTGACCCGCGGCACTGGCCCCGCCGTGCCCGTGGGGCCGCGCTCCGTCCTCGCCGCTCATCGTGTATGCGGCGGTCCTCGCCTCAGTCGGGCTGCTCCCGGCCGGCGACCGCGGCCGCACCGATCGCCGCCAGGGACGTGACGAGGACGATCGCGCCGATGGCGCCGCGACCGGACTGGAACAGTCCCCACGCGACCGGCAGGAGCAGGGCGTTCCAGACGATCGCCGGCGTGCGGGCGGCCGTCGGACGCTGCCACAGGAACCTGGCGAGCACCACCAGTGCGCCGGCGAAGACCAGCATGAGCAGCATCGACATCAGCGCGCGGGTGCGGTCCCCCGCCTCGCCTCGGACCGTCTCCACCAGGTAGAAGACGCTGAACGCCACGAGGGCGAGCGCCTGGGCGAGGCTCACCCCGGCCGCGACCAGGCGTGCGGAGCGTGGGGTGGTGTCGGGGCTCATGGTGCTCACCTGTGGAGGCTAACGACGGCTGTGGGACGCTCCTGCACCGGCTGGCGCCCACCGCCAGTGGATGCCGTCGGCCCTCGCCCGCTGCCGTCGACCGGTCCCGTCCGGCAGCATCGTGGAACGGGCAGGCCAATGTGACGGAACACTCATCCCGGGTGGCAAGATTCTGCCGCGTAGGCCCTTGCCGCGCGGCAGGTGATCTGTGAGGCTGGAACAGATCGACTGGCGTCCACGTTATGTCAGCGAGAAGACCACACGTCCCCACACGACTTTGCACCTTCCGTTCCTGCTGCGCGATGAGTACCATTCACGTCGGCTCGGACGGGGCACCAAACCGCTCGACCATGCGCGCCGGAGACCCCGAGACGCCAGGAACGAGCACGACGAAGGAGCACCCACTGATGGACTGGCGCAACCGCGCTGCCTGCCTGGACGAAGATCCCGAGCTCTTCTTCCCGATCGGCAACACCGGACCCGCCTTGGCCCAGATCGAGGAGGCCAAGCAGGTCTGCCGTCGTTGCCCGGTGATCGACACCTGCCTCAAGTGGGCCCTCGAGACCGGCCAGGATGCCGGCGTCTGGGGTGGCCTGTCCGAGGACGAACGCCGCGCGCTCAAGCGGCGCAACGCCCGCGCCCGCCGCGCCGGCTGAGCCGCCCGCGCCGGCGGTCACGACTTCCCCATCGACCGGAGCCGCGCCACGAACCTCACCCGGGTTCCGCGCGGCTCCGCTGCTGCCCAGCTGATCTCTCCGCGCAGGTCCTGCACGAGCGACGTCACGATCTGCACGCCCAGCCCCGAGGACCCCGGGTCGAACCCGGCCGGCATCCCGCGCCCGTCGTCGGTCACCGTCACCGTGAGCAGCTCGTCCGAGCCGTCCCCACCGCGCTCGGCGTCCAGCGTCACGGTGCCTCCGTCTCCGGCGAGGCCGTGCTGCACCGCGTTGTGGACCAGCTCGGCGATCACCATCGCCAGTGACGTGGCGTCCTCGGCGCGCAACCGGCCGAAACCCCCCGTATGCCGTCCGGTCACCGCTGCCCCGCGGGTCGCCACCTCGACCGCGGCGTCGAGGACGCGCACGGCGATCTGGTCGAACTCCACGGCCTCGTCCAGCTCCTGGGACAGCGTCTCGTGCACCAGCGCGATGGTGGCCACCCGGCGCACCGCCTCGTCCAGCGCGCCCCGGGCCTCGGCGTCACTCATCCGGCGCGACTGCAGCCGCAGCAGCGCCGCCACGGTCTGCAGGTTGTTCTTGACCCGGTGGTGGATCTCCCGGATGGTCGCGTCCTTGGTGAGCAGCTCCCGCTCGCGCCGGCGCAGCTCGCTCACATCCCGCAGCAGGACCAGGGCGCCGGAGCGGCGACCGCGCTCGGACAGGGGAATCGCCCGAAAGGTCACACTGACCCCCCGGGCCCCGACCTCGGTGCGCCACGGCGCCCGGCCGGTGAGCACCATGCCCAGCGACTCATCCGGCGGGGACGGCTCCGGCAGCAGCCCGGTGACCACGCGCTCCAGCGAGGCCCCGACGAGCTCGCCGGCGTGGCCCAGCCGGTGCACCGCGGAGACGGCATTGGGGCTGGCATAGGTGACCGAGCCGGCGACGTCGAGGCAGATCATGCCGTCACCCACGCGGGGGGCCCCGCGACGACGTCCGGTCGGGTCGCCGGCCGTGGGGAAGGCTCCGGCCGCCACCATCCGCGCGAGGGTGTCCGCCGTGGCCAGGTAGGTGACCTCCAGCCGGCTCGGGGTGCGCATCGTGGACAGGTTCGTGTGCCGGGTCAGGACCGCGAGCGGCGTGTCGCCGCGCACGACGGGGATGGCCTCCTCCCGGATCGGCATGTCCTCGCGCCATCGCGGCTCGACGCCCCGCACGATCGAACGGCGGGTGTGGGCGTGCCCGATGCTCTGCTCCCGTTCCGCACCGGGGTGCGTCCCGACCATGTCCCGGACGAAGACCATGGGCCCGGTGGTCGGGCGGACGTGCGCGGCCGCGGTCCAGCCGCCCTCCCGGTCGGGGACCCAGAGCACCAGGTCGGCGAAGGACAGGTCCGAGAGCAGCTGCCAGTCCCCGACCAGCAGGTGCAGCCACTCGACCTGGTCGTGGTCCAGCGTCGTGCGCTGCACGAGCACGTCCCTCAGGGTGGGCACAGCCGCGAGCCTAGTCCGCCGCATCCGCCCCCCACCCACCGACGTCCTGCGGTGCGGCGGCCCCTCGACCACCTCGCAGGACGTCCGGCGGGTTGCCTGATGTGATACTCGGTCGGTGCGGATTCGACCAGCCACACCGCGGGACCTTCCCCTGCTGCAGGAGATCGAACTGGCGGCCGGGGCGGCGTTCCGCTCCCTGGGCATGGACGCGGTGGCCGACGACGACCCGCCGAGAATCGCGACGTTGGAGGGCCACCGCGCCGCCGGCCAGCTGTGGGTGACCAGCGACGGCGACGAGCCGGTGGCCTACCTGCTCCACCTGCCGGTCGACGGTGCCGAGCACGTCGAGCAGGTCTCGGTGCACCCCCGGGCCAGCCGTCGCGGTCTGGGCCGCGAGCTCATCGAGCACCTCGCCGGGCGGGCGGCGCGGGCCGGCCGGCCGGCGCTGACCCTCACGACCTTCGTCGAGGTGCCCTGGAACGCGCCCTACTACGCGCGCCTCGGCTTCCGCGCCCTGGCCGACGACGAGGTCACCGACGGGCTGCGGGCGATCCGCCGCGCCGAGGCCGAGCACGGGCTCGACCGGTGGCCCCGGGTCTGCATGCGCCGAGAACTCTGAGCCGATCCACCCTCGCCGGTCAGGAGGCGACCGCCCCGCTGCGCACCAGGCCTCGCAGGGTGCGCAACGCCACCGAGAGGGCCGCGATCCCGGGCTCGTCGAGCTTCTCGATGCCGGAGAGCGCCGACCGGGCCCGCGACAGCTGGTCCTGGTTGGCCTCGGACCACTGGGCGAGCCGCTCCGCGGGGGTCGATCCCGCCGAGCTGCTCTCGATCACCGAGGCGGTCAGCGCCTCCAGCGTGGCGTAGAGGTCGTCGCGCATGGCCCCACGCGCCAGCGCGTCCCAGCGGTCGTCCCGTGCCAGCCCGGAGACCCGGGTGAGCATGCCGTCGATGCCGAAGTGCTCGGACGCCGCGAAGTAGATCGGCGCGACCTGCTCGGCCGGCATGCTGCTGCCCTCCGCGGCCTCGACGATGTCGAGCAGTGAGAACGAGTCGAGCAGACCGGCGGCGCGCACCGCGAGCGCGGACGGCACCCCGTCGGACTCCAGCTCCTCGACGCGGGCGCTGAACCGCTCGCGCTCGGTCCCCTGGAGCAGCTCGGACATGTCCGGGCCGAACCGGGCCACCAGCTGCTCGAACCGCCGGACCTCGGCACCGACGTCGAGTCTGGACGGCCGGTTGTGCAGCACCCAGCGGGTCGCCCGGTCGAGCAGCCGCCGGAACTCCAGGTAGAGCGCGGTCTGCGTCTCGGCCGCCACCACGTTGTCCAGCGCCTCGATGGCCTCGACGTAGGACGCGAGTCCGAACACCTCCCGGCACACCACGAAGGCCCGGGCGACCTGCTCGCTGGAGGCTCCGGTCTCCTCGACGGCCCGGAAGGCGAAGGTGATGCCACCCCGGTTCACCATCGAGTTGACCACCCCGTTGGTGATGATCTCCCGGCGCAGCGGGTGACCGGACAGCGCCTCCTGGAACTTCTCCCTGATCGGGCCGGGGAAGTAGCCGGCCAGGGTCTCCTGGAACCAGGGCTCGTCCGGGAGGTCGGACGGCGCCAGGTCGTCCTTGAGCATCAGCTTGGAGTAGGCCACGAGCACCGAGAACTCGGGCGAGGTGAGACCGATCCCGGCCGCCTGCCGCCGGTCGATCTCGGCGTCGCTCGGCAGGAACTCCAGGGCCCGGTCGAGGTCACCCCGCTCCTCCAGCCAGTGGATCAACCGCTGGTGGACCGGCAGCATCGGGTGCTGCTGCGCTCGAGCGTTGCCGAGCAGCACGTTCTGCTCGTAGTTGTCGCGCAGCACCTGCTGGGCGACCTCGTCGGTCATCGAGTGCAGGAGGGTGTTGCGCTCGTCCCAGGTGAGTTCGCCCTCGCGCATCAACCCGGTCAGCAGGATCTTGATGTTGACCTCGTGGTCCGAGGTGTCGACGCCCGCCGAGTTGTCGATCGCGTCGGTGTTGATCCGCACGCCGGCGAGAGCCGCCTCGATCCGGCCCAACTGGCTGCAGCCCAGGTTGCCGCCCTCCCCCACGACCTTGACCCGCAACTCGTTGCCGGACACCCGGATCGCGTCGTT
The DNA here is from genome assembly GCA_964425155.1 of uncultured Ornithinicoccus sp. Classification (GTDB taxonomy): domain Bacteria; phylum Actinomycetota; class Actinomycetes; order Actinomycetales; family Dermatophilaceae; genus Segeticoccus. Next base: position 28,403 of record CAYRLV010000006.1, read on the forward strand.
GGCCCGGTCGCCGATCTGCGTGTTGCTCTCGGTGGAGGCCTTGACGTAGGTGCCGATCCCGCCGTTCCAGAGCAGGTCCACCGGTGCCAGCAGGATGGCCCGCATCAGCTCGGCCGGGGTCATCGACGTGACGTCGTCGGCCAGTCCGAGCGCGTCGCGCATCTCGGGCGTCACCGGAATCGCCTTGAGCGTGCGGGGAAACACCCCGCCGCCCTTGCTGATCAGGGACGTGTCGTAGTCGGCCCACGACGACCGGGGCAGGTCGAACAGTCGGCGACGCTCCGCATACGAGGTCGCCGCGACCGGGTCGGGGTCGACGAAGATGTGCCGGTGGTCGAACGCCGCCACCAACCGGATGTGCTCCGACAGCAGCATCCCGTTGCCGAACACGTCGCCGCTCATGTCGCCGACGCCGACGGCGGTGAAGTCCTCGGTCTGGGTGTCGGTGCCCATCTCGCGGAAGTGCCGCTTGACCGACTCCCAGGCGCCGCGCGCGGTGATCCCCATGCCCTTGTGGTCGTAGCCCTCCGAGCCGCCGGAGGCGAACGCGTCGTCGAGCCAGTAGTTGTAGGACTGCGCGATGCCGTTGGCCAGGTCGCTGAACGTCGCGGTGCCCTTGTCCGCCGCGACCACCAGGTAGGTGTCGTCCTCGTCGTGCCGGACCACCCGCTCCGGAGGCACCACCTCGCCGCTGACCAGGTTGTCCGTCACGTCGAGCATGCCGGAGATGAACAGCCGGTAGGCCGCCTTCCCCTCCGCCAGCCAGGCCTCCCGGTCCACGGACGGATCCGGCAGCTGCTTGGCGAAGAAGCCGCCCTTGGACCCGGTCGGGACGATCACGGCGTTCTTGACCATCTGCGCCTTGACCAGGCCGAGGACCTCGGTGCGGAAG
>CAYRLV010000007.1:0-28395 GCA_964425155.1 uncultured Ornithinicoccus sp.
TCGCCGCCTGCTCCCGTCTGACCTGGGATCTGTCTCGGTCCTGACGTCACCTTGCTCGGGACGCGCACCCGCGCTGACGTCGCCTTGCGCGGGACGCGGTAGCCGGGGGACGGGCTACCATCCGGCCTCGCAAGCTCGGCCTCCCGCCAGACCCGCCACGCCCTTTCCCCCGGCTACCGCGCCCCCGAACCGATCCCACCCTGGCGCTCGAAGGGGCGGCGGCGTTGGCCCTGTCGGCCCGGCTGAGTCGGCTGTGCGACCACACAGAACGGTCCGGCCGAACGTCAGGGCCGGCGAGGCGTTGCTGGTCTGTGCAGTGGCAGTGCCTGGGCCCATGGTCGGCGGTGCGGATCAACCACTGGCGTGCCCACGCACCTCGGGCGGTGGCCAACGAGACGGCGATCCTGCCGGAGCGGGTCACACGGGCTCAGCAGTTGCTGGCCGCGGCGGAAGCTCCCGGCGCGCTCGGCGGGATGGACGCGGAGGCACTGCTGGGGGTGGTCGAGGCGGCGGAGACGGTCGCCGCGCACGTGTCCGCGGTCGGCCTGGAGGCGACGCGGGTGTTGCATGCGCGGGTCGGTGACGAGATCAGTGGGGGACGGCCGGGTCTGGCCGACCTGCCTCGGTCCCGACGAGAGCAGATCGAGGCCGATGCGCGGTCAGTCACGGTGGAGGAGATCGCCGCGGCCACCGGCCTCGGCGTCGGCGAGTGCTGGCGACGGACCCGGTTCGCGTTGTCTCCGGTCGGCAGGTCCGGGCGGGCCCGCAGCATGTTGTGGCGAGGGGAATGCTCCTGGCAGCGGGCCGAGGCGGTGGTCGAGCGCACCGGCTGCCTGAGTCCGGACGTGGCTGACCAGATCGCGGCGGACGTGCTCGGCCCGGGACGGGACGGCACACCGCGGTCGTGGCAGCAGTTCACCGGTCGGCTGCGCCGGTTGGTGGTTCGGCACCGCGACCCGGACGAGGCTGCGGACGAGCACGCCCAGTCGATGCGGCAGCGCGGCGCGTGGGCCCAGCTGCACGAGGACGGCACCGGTTCGTTCACCTTCGCCGGAGCCGCGCCGGTGGTGTCCGCCGCGATGGCGCGGGTGGACGAGCTGGCCCGGCGGTTCAAGCGCGGTGGCGACGCCCGGACCCTGGAGCAACTGCGCGCCGACGTCGCAGCCGATCTGATCATGCGCGGCGTGATCCTGCCAGCCGGCCCGGCTGACGACCGCCATGCCGACCGTCCGGCTGGTGACACGAGCCAGGATCAAGACGATCGTTCGAAGGACGAGGCGAGCGGGCGATCGACCGGCGAAGAGGCCGGGGGAGCGCTGGCGCGGGACCTGCGGGACCGCTGGCGTCGTTACGACCGGCTCGGCGAGTTGCCGCCCGCCCGGGTGGACGTGGTGGTCCCGTTGTCGATCCTGCTCGGGTCGAACGAGGGCGTGGCCGAGCTGCCCGGCCTCGGCGCGATCCCGGCAAGGCTGGCCCGGCAGATCGCGACCGCGCCCGGGTCGGTCTGGGCTCGGTTGGTGACCGACCCGCTCACCGGGCGCGCAGTCGAACGGTCGATCGAGCGCTACGAGCCCGACGCGGTGATGCGTGAGCAGATCCGGGCGCGCGACGGCACGTCCCGAGCGCCGGGCTCGGTGGCCACCGCCGAGCACACCGACGCCGACCACGTCATCCCGTACGACCATGACAACCCGGACCGGGGCGGACCGACCAGTGAGACCAACCTGGTGTGCCTCGACCGGCGCCACCACCGGTTCAAGACGCGGGGATACTGGAGCGCGCAGCTGCAGCACGACACCGACACGCTGGTGTGGACCACCCTGCTCGGTCGTCGCTACGCGACCGAGCCGAGGGACTACGACGACCTGACCGGCACCACCGCCATGTGGGACCGCGCGGAGAAGGCGGCCTCCGGGCGGGCCTTCGAGAACGTGAACGGCGACCTGGTCGATCTCGGGGCCGCGGCCGTGCGGCGTCGACGCGACCGCGCGGCCGACTCGCAACGTGCGTGCCCCCACTGCCACGACCGTGGTGCACCCTGCGACTACCACCAGGCGCTGGTGCCGAGGGTCCGCGCGGGAGCCGATGGCGTGCCCATCGACGCCGACCCACCGCGGAGGCGAGCTGCCCCGCAGCCGCTGATCGTCGACGACGCGCCACCACCGTTCTGAGCGGTGCCGTCCGTGGCCGTGTCAGCTCTGGGTGGCCTGGGCGGCACGAGCCTCGGCGAACGGGAGCCGGTCGAAGATGATCCTCAGGTGGACGATCCGGCCGTCCCGCACGGTGACCCACTCGGCGCCCGGAGCGCTCGACACCAGGGCGGTGTGCGCGTCATACATGACCATCGCGTGACTGTCGTCTCCGTAGCAGGCGAGCAGCGTCGCACCGGAGAGCGACGCGGCGAACGGCCCCATGAACTCGCGGAAGGCGGCGACGCCCTCGATCCGGCCGCCCGGCGTGTCGCAGACGATGTCGTCGGCGACGTGGACCAGTGCCGGGTCGAAGCCCTCGCCCCGGGTCCAGGCGCGGTGGTATTCGAGGGCCACCTCGAGCGCGGGTGCGCCATCGGTCGGCGGGGATGCGGTGTGTTCTGTGGTGTCCATGTCCTTATCGACACCACCGAGGCGGCGATCGGAACGGCGACGGTGGCACGAATGCTGGCGGCAGACCTCAGTCGAGGCCGAAGGCGTTGACCCGCTCGGGATGGATGCGGATGAACGACTCGCCGAATCCCGGGCCCAGCGCCGACCCACCCGTCGGCACGGCTTCGGCACGTCCACGGATCTCCAGCATCCGCGGCGTCCATGGATTCGTCGACACGAGGTCGTCGACGACGATGGCGGCCCAACCGTTCGCTTGCACGTCGCGGTACTTCTTGGTGCTGCTCATGCGGTGGCCACCGACGTCGATGGTGCCGAGTTCGGCGTTGTAATGGTGGGAGGTCGGCACCACATGCGGCTTGTGGTCCGCGCCGGTGGTGGCGAGCCGGCCGAGGGGTTGGCTTGCCAGGTAAGCGATGTGGGCCTGGGTGAGTTCGGTCATGTCGTGGTAACCCCACGCATGCTCGCGATAGTCCGGCCGGCCACGCCCGCCTGGCCGGTCGAGCGTCGCACGGCTTCAGGCGCGACGAGGGCCCGCCGGCCACTCCGTCGCCAGCATCCCGTAGGTGTACCCGTCGATCCAGCCGAGCTCGGCGTGCCACGAGTCGCCGACGCCGTGCTGCTCACGACGCATGCCGACCCGCTCCATGGCCCGCCAGGAGGCCACGTTGTCGGCGAAACAGCCGGCCGTGACACGGCGTAGCCCGAGCTCCTCGAAGGCCAGCGCCAGCATGGCGTGGGCCATGGCCGTCGCGTAACCCCGGCCCGCGTGCGCGGGGTCGACCAGGTAGCCGAGCTGTCCCTCGCACCCACGCCACTGGTCCGGCCCCTCGTCCTGCCCCAGACCGTCCCTGACCTCGAGCTGGACGGTGCCCACCACGGTGTCACCGCGCAGCGCGACGACGTGGTGGTCGTCCGGGTCGGTCACACTGCCCAGCAATCCGGCGCGGTAGTCCTCGGGATCCACCCGAGTGCGGATCAACCACCGGTTGACCTCGGGACGGGTGCGCCAGCGCAGCACCTGGTCGACGTCGGAAGCCGTCGGCGGCCGCAGCTCGAGCTGTCCGGCCCGTCGCGGCCACGGGATCTCGGAAGTCGTCACGGCACCACGAGACCAGTCCGGTCGGGGCCGTCACAACCGAATTGATCGCGCCCCCACGGGGGTGTGCCGGCGTGGCACCATGCCGACATGACAGCCGGGGTGCTCGAACGCGCGCGGTCCGGAGACGAGCAGGCGTTCCGTGAGCTGGTCGAGCCACACCGGCACGAGCTGCACCTGCACTGCTACCGGATGCTCGGCTCGGTGGTGGACGCGGACGACCTGCTGCAGGAGACGCTCCTGGCCGCCTGGCGCGGACTGGGCGGCTTCCAGCACCGGGCTTCGGTGCGGACCTGGCTCTACCGGATCGCCACCCACCGCTGCCTCAACGCGATCCGGGACGCCAAGCGCCGTCCACCCACCGAACCCGTCCCGCCCTTCGACCCGCCGTCGCCGTCGGCGCGCGGGGAGCAGACCTGGCTGCAGCCGTACCCGGACACGTGGCTCGACCGGGCCACAGGGCCGGAATCGCGGGCCACCTCCCGGGAGAACGTCGAGCTCGCGTTCATCGCGGCGCTCCAGCGGCTCCCTCCCCGGCAGACCGCAGCCCTGGTGCTGTGCGACGTGCTGGGCTTCTCGCCGGCCGAGGCCGCGGAGATGATCGACAGCTCAGCGACAGCGACCAAGGGCCTGCTGCAGCGGGCTCGCGCGTCGGTCCGGTCGGGCCGCACGGCAGACGGCGCAGCCCGCCCGTCCTCCGGCGGCACGGACCCGCGCACCGAGCGTCGTCTGGCGCGACGCTTCGCCGACGCCCTCTCGCTGGACGACGTGGACGCCGTGGTCGCGTTGCTCAGTGACGACGCCTGGCTCGCCATGCCGCCGGCACCGCACGAGTACCACGGTCGCGCCGCCATCGCGGACTTCCTGCGGGCGAGTGCCGCAGGTCGCCGGCAACGCCACCTCCGACTCACCGAGACCCGGGCGAACCGGCAGGCCGCCTTCGTCTCCCACCTTCCGGCCGGTCACGAGCACCCCTCGCAGCCGGACGGGGTGATCGTCCTGGAGGTCCGCGGCGACCGGATCAGCCGGGTGACCCGCTTCCTGGTGCCCGCTCTCGTGGACCGGTTCCTGGAGCGCTGAACCGCACCGCGGGGGAGGGACCGGTCAGAAGTCGAGCCGCATCACGGCTCGCCGCAGCGTGGGTCGGGTCACCTCGCGCAGCCCGGCCGCCGCGAAGGTGGCCGGCGTCCCCACGTGCAGCTCCTCGGACATGGCCGCCGTGGTGATCGGGTAGGCCTCGAGCGCCCGCGCGCCGCGTTCTCGCGCGAACTCCACGGCTGCCCGGGCCAGGGCACGACTCACGCCTCGCCGCCGGTAACCCACCCGGGTGAACAGGCAGGTCACCGCCCACACGCTGGCGTCCTCCTTGTCCTCGTCGCGCCCCTCCCACGGCACCCGCATGACCCGCACCAGGCCCACGTATGAGGGGCGGGGCCCGACCGCGCACCAGCCCACCGGTTCGGCGCCCAGGTAGGCGACCAGGCCGCTCGTGGTCGTCGCTCGGGGATGCCCGCACCGCGTCTGCGCGCGAAGCCGCTCCGCCCGCTCCTCCCTGGGGAACGAACCGAAGGACTCCTTCCGCTCCAGCTTGAAGCGTTGGCACTGGCACCCGTGACCGGGGCCGCGGCGGCCGAGGACCGTCTGCAGGTCGTCGAACGAGGCGCGGTTGGCCGGCACGATGCGCAGGGCAGCTGCGTCGGTGGCGTTGTCGGCTGCGGTTTCCTTCGCGGGCATCGGTGCTCCTCGGTCGCGGACACGCACGATGCGGTGCCGGTCGGTAGCCGACTCTAGACTGCGTTGCGGACGTTGTGCTTCCACGATGGGCAGGAGGGGTCGTGCGATCCGAGGTGAGCCCCACCGCGCGGGCCCTGCTGACCCTGGAGCTGGTGCAGAACCGGCCGGGGATCACCGCCGACCGCATCGCCGAGCGACTGGGAGTGACCTCGCGAGCGGCGCGGCGCTACATCGCGATCCTGCGCGAGGCCGAGATCCCGATCGACTCGGTCAGCGGCCCGGCAGGCGGCTATCGCCCCGGCCGCGGTCTGCGCCTGCCGCCCCTGCTGTTCAACCATGCCGAGGCGCTGGGCCTGGTCATGGCGATCCTCGAGGGGCACCACGAGGCGACCGATCCGGACGACCCCGTGGGCAACGCGCTGGCCAAGATCCTGCGCGCCATGCCGACGTCGGTGGCGGCCCAAGCGGACACCGTGCGCAAAGCCGCGGCGCCGGCGCCCAATCGCACTGCCGTCCGGCCGGATCCAGAGGTGACCGCCACCTTGGTCTCTGCCTCCGCCGAGCACCACCTGGTCCGGTTCGACTACCGGTCCCAAGCCGGTACCGAGTGGACCCAGGAGGCGGAGCCGTGGGCCGTGGTGGTTCGCTACGGCCGGTGGTACCTCCTGTGCCGGACGCTCCGGTCGGGCTCGATCCGGGGCTACCGGGTCGACCGGATGCAACGCGTCGAGGTGCTCGACCAGGACTTCGAGCCCCCGGCCGACCTCGACGCGGTGAGCGAGCTGGAGCACCACCTCGGCACCGGCTGGGAGTTCGCCACCGAGGTGCTCATCGAGGCTCCGCTCGAACGGTTGACCCCGATCGTCCCCGGCCCGCTGGGCCGCCTCGAGCGGGTCGACGACGAGCTCACCAGGCTGGTCGGGAGCACCAGCGACCCACCCTGGTATGCGGAGCAGCTCACCCGCGTCCCTGCTCCCTTCCGGGTCGTGGACAGCCCGGAGCTGCGGGACGCGGTGGAACAGCTGGGGCGACGGCTGCTGGCCGCCGTGACACCACCGTCAGTCTGACCAGGCGACCCGGCTCATCCTGGAGCGAGCAGGCTCAGGTCGCGCTCCGCATACAGGCGGTGCTCCCACTCCTCGTTCAGCACGATGAGGAGGCACTGCTTGACCGGGAAGTCCTCCAGTCGTGGCCACCCGGGCTCGTCCTGCGTCACGGCGGCGTCCAGCTGCTGCTCGGTGAGGGACTCGACCACCCGGCGGACCATGGCCTGCCGATCGCGGCGCACGCCGAGGACCTCGGCGAGCGACGGGCGCGCGTCCCGGTCCCAAGGGATGCCGTCCCAGCCGGGCGCCTCGTCCCAGGGGAGGTCGAGCGGGTGCCACGGAGCGGGGTTGCCGAGCACCATCCGGCCGACCCAGGCGGCGCTGGCGAAGTTGAGGTGGCGGAGCGTCTGGATGAACGACCACTCACCGTCGACGCTCGTGTGCAACGTCTCGTCCGGCAACGTCCGCGCCCGGTCGAGTGTCTGCGCCCACCGGCGCTCCAGGATCGCCCACGCCTCCCGGAAGCTCTCGGGATCCTCGGGCCGCATCTTGGCCCGCTCGGGCATCCGCCTGTTCAGCTCGGCGTCGACCAGCGGAGCGATGTCGACGCCGTTCACCACGACGTGGTCCACCTCGCCGTGGATCTCGACGTCCACCAGCTCGACCCCGCGCATCCGGCACTGGTGCCAGTCCGTGGCACGGATGTCGGCGCCGGTCACGTCGACGTCCCGCCAGGTCGTGTCGTTCAGCAGCACCTTGGTCAGGCGCGCGCCGGTGAGGTCGACCTGGTCGAGGTCGGCTCGGGTGAGGTCCTTCTCGTGCAACTCGGTCATGCGGCGAGGGTAGAGGCGGTTGCGGACGATCGGGCTCCGCGTTGTCCCAGCGCGTCTGTCTCCGGACTCATCGACCGGGCTCGTCGTCCAGCCCCAGGGCGGACCACTGCCGCTGCACCGCGCGGGTCACCCGTTCTTCGTCGCCGGTGGCCAGCAGGTCGAGCAGGCCGCCCCGGAGGACGGCCAGCACGGCGGTGCGTCGGCTCGCCGCCTCGTCGTCCGACGCCGCCTCGTCGGGCTTGCACCGCGCGAGTCGCTCGAGCCAGTCGCGGACGGTGGCCTCCGCGAACCCGCCCCACGGGCCGTCCGGTTCCACCAGGGATCGTGCGTAGGCCTCGACCCACAACCGCAGTAAGGGCCGGTGCTCGGGACTGCGCAGCCACTCCCACAGGGTCTCGGCCGCCGCGCCCAGGCCGACACGGGTCGCGTCGTGGTCCTCCTCGAGCTGTGCGAGCAGCGCGAGCTCCTCGCTCCGGGCCCGCGCCAGCAGCGCCCGGACCAAGCCGTCCTTGCTGCCGAACAGGTAGAGCAGGACCCGCGGGCTGGACCCGATGGCCTTGGCGAGAGGGCGCAGGGAGAGGTCGGCGAGGCCGTGCTCGAGCGCGTAGCGGTAGGCCCCTTCCAGCAGCTCCCGCTGTCGGGCGGACGGGGTTGTCGAGGCCTCGGACACGGGAGTAGCCTACGGGCACTGAAACAGTCGTGTCAGTAGATGAGGGCGGACGATGACGGAGCAGTGGCAGGGCACCGGTGCGACCAGGATTCGGCGAGCGGACCGACCGGGCGACCTCGGCTGGGTGGTGCAGGCGCACGGCGAGGTCTACGCCCGGCAGTTCGGTTGGGACGCGACCTTCGAGGCCCTCGTGGCCCGGATCGTCGCCGACTACGGCACGGAGCACGACGACACCCGCGAGGCCGGATGGATCGCGGACGTGGACGGTGAACGGGCCGGGTGCGTCTTCCTCGTCGCAGGCGACGAGCCCGGCCAGGCGAAGCTGCGCATCCTGCTGGTGACCCCGTCCGCCCGGGGACACGGCCTGGGGCACGCGCTGGTCGCGGAGTGCCTGGCGTTCGCCCGCAGAGCCGGGTACCGGGAGGTCGTGCTCTGGACCAACGACGTGCTGACGTCGGCGCGCCGGATCTACCAGGCCGTCGGGTTCACCCTGAGCGACGAGGAACCCCACCACAGCTTCGGCCACGACCTGGTCGGCCAGCACTGGGCCCTTCGGCTGGACCCCGCCGATGTGGCGTCCGGGCCGGCCCGCTGAGCGGCTGCGCCGAGCGGTCCTGACGAGCCGACGAGAGGGGCGCCGATCTCGGGCCCTGCTCGCCGGTCACGCTTCGCGATGGTGTCGTTGCCGCCGCCATGGCACGATCGTCCTCGATGGCCACCACCCCCCGCTCCGACCGGTTGCGCGACCTGGCCCTGTTGCGGCGCGTGCGAGACAGGATCGACCGGGAGTTCGCCGAGCCCCTCGACGTGGAGGCCCTCGCTCGCGGGGTGCACGTGTCGGCGGGACACCTGTCGCGACAGTTCCGGCTCGCCTACGGCGAGTCGCCCTACTCCTACCTGATGACCCGGCGGATCGAGCGCGCGATGGCGCTGCTCCGTCGTGGCGACCTCAGCGTCACGGACGTCTGCTTCGCGGTGGGGTGCCAGTCGTTGGGCACCTTCAGCACCCGGTTCACCGAGCTGGTCGGTATGCCGCCGAGCACCTATCGACGCCTGGCGACCTCCGAGTCGGCTGACCTGCCGGCCTGCCTGGTCAAGCAGGTCAGCCGGCCGATCAGGAATCGAGAAGCACCGGCTCCCGGCGCTCGGTTAGCGTGACCGCCATGGACCTCACCATTCACACCACCGTCCTCCCGCACGAGGACCCGGAGACCTCCCTGGCCTTCTACCGCGACGTGCTGGGATTCGAGGTGCGCAGCGACGTCGGCAAGGGGACGATGCGGTGGATCACCGTCGGCTCCCCGGAGCAGCCCGGCACCTGCATCCTGCTGGCGCCGCCGGCGGCCGACCCGGGCATCACGGACGAGGAGCGCGAGACCATCAGCGAGATGATGGCCAAGGGCACCTACGGCTGGATCATGCTGGCCACCAAGGACCTCGACGCCACCTTCGACCAGGTACAACGTGGTGACGTCGAAGTCGTGCAGGAACCGACCGAACAGCCCTACGGCGTGCGCGACTGCGCCCTCCGGGACCCGGCCGGCAACCTCGTGCGGATCCAGGAGCTGCGCTGAGCATGGCGACGAAGAAGACCTCCACGAGGCCCGAACAGCACCGGGCGGACTCCCACGACGTGATCCGCGTGCAGGGTGCCCGCGAGAACAACCTGAAGGACGTCGACCTCGAGTTGCCCAAACGCCGGTTGACGGTGTTCACCGGGGTCTCCGGGTCGGGCAAGAGCTCTCTGGTCTTCGGGACCATCGCCGCGGAGTCGCGACGGTTGATCGACGAGACCTACTCGACCTTCGTCCAAGGGTTCATGCCGAGCCTGCCCCGACCGGAAGTGGACGCCCTGGAGGGGCTGACGACCGCGATCATCGTCGATCAGGAACGCATGGGCGCGAACCCGCGCTCGACCCTGGGCACCGTGACGGACGCCAACGCCATGCTGCGCAGCCTGTTCAGCCGGCTCGGGAGCCCCTACATCGGCGGACCGACGGCGTTCTCCTTCAACATCCCGACGACCAAGGCCAGTGGGGTGATGACCGGGCCCAAGGGGGAGAAGAAGATCGTCCAGGAGGCGGTCTACCTCGGCGGCATGTGCGCCGAGTGCGAAGGCCGCGGCACGATCTCCGACCTCGACCTGTCGGTCATCATCGACGAGTCCAAGTCACTGCGCGAGGGCGCCATCCTGGTGCCGGGTTACACCGCCGACGGATGGATGGTGGCGACCTACATCGAGTCCGGCTTCGTCGACCCGGACAAGCCGATCAAGGACTACACCAAGAAGGAACGTCACGACCTGCTGCACAAGCAGACGACGCGGATCAAGGCCAAGGGGATCAACGTCACGTACGACGGGTTGATCCCGAAGCTGCGCAAGTCCATGTTCAGCAAGGACGTCGACTCGCTGCAGCCCCACATCCGGTCCTTTGTCGAGCGTGCCGCCGTCTTCAAGACCTGCCCGGAGTGCGACGGCACCCGGCTCAACGCCGCCGCGCGATCGTCGAAGGTCGCCGGCATCGACATCGGCGAGGCCTGTGCCATGCAGGTCACCGATCTCGCCGACTGGGTCCGGGGGATCGACGACACCGGGGTCGCCCCGCTCGTCCGTGGACTCCTGCACCTGCTGGACTCCTTCGTCGAGATCGGCCTCGGTTACCTCTCCCTGGACCGCCCGAGCGGCACGCTCTCCGGAGGTGAGGCGCAGCGCACCAAGATGATCCGACACCTCGGGTCGGCGCTGACCGACGTGACCTACGTCTTCGACGAACCGACGATCGGCCTGCACCCCCACGACATCCAGCGGATGAACGACCTGCTGAAGCAGCTGCGGGACAAGGGCAACACGGTGCTCGTCGTGGAGCACAAGCCGGAGACCATCGCCATCGCCGACCACGTCGTCGACATGGGCCCGGGCGCCGGCAGCGGCGGCGGCGAGGTGGTCTTCGAGGGCTCGGTCGACAAGCTGCGGGGGAGTGGCACCCGCACCGGGGAGCACCTGTCCTACCGTGCGGCGCTCAAGGAATCGGTGCGCGAACGCACCGACGTGCTGGAGGTGCGGGGAGCCGATACGCACAACCTGCAGGACGTCGACGTGGACATCCCGCTGGGGGTGCTCACCGTGATCACCGGCGTGGCCGGGTCGGGCAAGAGCTCGCTGATCGACGGCTCGGTGGTCGGTCGGGACGGAGTGGAATCGATCGACCAGGCACCGATCAGGGGCTCCCGGCGCAGCAACCCGGCGACCTACACCGGTGTGCTGGAGCCGATTCGCAAGGCGTTCGCCAAGGCCAACGGTGTCAAGCCGGCGCTGTTCAGCGCCAACTCCGAAGGCGCCTGCCCGACCTGCAAGGGGGCAGGGGTCATCGTCACGGAGCTCGGCTTCATGGACACGGTCTCGACCCCCTGCGAGGACTGCGGGGGCAAGCGGTTCCAGGCCTCCGTGCTGGAGCTGCGGCTGGACGGTCTCAACATCGCCGAGGTGCTCGACCTGCCGGTGTCGGAGGCCCACGCGTTCTTCGCCGACGGCGCGGCCAAGACACCGAAGGCCGCTTCCGTCCTGGCGCGGCTCGAGGACGTCGGCCTCGGGTACCTGAGGCTCGGTCAACCGCTGAACACGCTGTCCGGTGGCGAGCGGCAGCGCGTCAAACTGGCCCTGCACATGAAGGAGACGGCGGGCATCTACATCCTCGACGAGCCGACCACGGGTCTGCACCTGGCCGATGTCCAGCAACTCCTGGAACTGCTGGACCGGATCGTCGACTCCGGCAAGTCCGTGATCGTCATCGAGCACCACCAGGCGGTCATGGCCCATGCCGACTGGATCATCGACCTCGGCCCGGGTGCGGGTCACGACGGTGGGCGCATCGTCTTCGAGGGCACCCCGGCTGATCTCGTGGCCGACCGCTCGACCCTCACCGGCGAGCACCTGGCGGACTACGTCGGCTGAGTTCAGCACCCGTCACCGGGCGACGCGGACCGTGCCCGACGCCCGGACTCGAGGGGGTCGGCCGGACGAGGTCTCACCCCGTGCCGCGCAAGGCCCCGGCGGGCCGTGCGTTGTTATATCGTCAGTCGTGATTCGGGGGTCGACGAATCGTGAGGGGACCACCATGGACGGCACCAAACTGTTGACCGAGCTGATGCAGGACAAGGTCGCACCCGGAGAGGAGGTGCTCGGGGCCTGCAAGGCGACCGGCAAGGGAGGGATCGGCAAGAACATCGCCGGCGGCGTGGCCAGTGGCGCCGTGGGCGGAGCGGTCGGAGGAGCGATCGGCGGAGCGCTCTCGGCCTCCAAGCAGGCCGACGGACTCGGCGCCGCGGTGCCGCAGGACAAGGTCTTCTGGGTGGGGGTGACCAACCAGCGCCTCGTCTACTTCGGCGTCGGCGTGTTCAGCTCGAAGCCCAAGACGTTCCAGGGTGAGACGCCGCTCGATGCCGTGGCGTCGGTCGCGATCGCCCGCAAGATGGCGACGCGGCGAGTGACCTTCGAGTTCACCGACGGTTCCGCAGCGACCGTCGACCTCTACCGGGCGAGCAGCCCTGACTCGTTGCAGTCGGGCCTCGAGCAGGCCCTGCCCGGTCGCGTCGTCGAGGGCGGCTGACTCAGCAGGTCGCCCAGGGGCGCAGCTTCTCGGGGTTGCGCATCGCCCAGACGTGCGTGATCCGGGCGTCGTCCACCTCGAAGGCGAACACCGTCTCGATCCTGCCACCGATCATGGCGACCAGCCCCGGCTGGCCGTTCACCGTGCGCTCCAGCAGCGTCACGTCGGGGACTCGCTCGATCAGGTCCAGCACGTAGTGGGCGATCCGGTCCGCGCCGGAGACCGGCTCGAGAGCCGCCGGGACCAGGCCACCACTGTCCGGCGTCACGACGACCTCGGGGTCCAGGACGTTGACCAGTCTGCGGATGTCCTTGGCCTCCCACGCCCGCTTGAACTCCGCGACGACGTCCGCGCGGCGGGCGGACGTCGTCACCGGGGGACGGCCCTCGTGAACGCGTCGACGCCCGGACGAGGCCAGCTGCCGGCACGCGGCTGGGCTCCGGCCGACGATCTCGGCGACCTCGGTGAAGGTGTAGCGGAACACGTCGTGCAGCAGGAAGGCGACCCGCTCCGCCGGCGTCATCGAGTCCAGCACCACCATGAAGGCCATGTCGACCGACTCGTCCAGCGTGATCCGGTCGGCCGGGTCGGTGCCCTCCTGGACGTCGGCCCCGGACAGCCACTCGGTCCGGTCGGGGACCGGTTCGGGGAGCCACTCGCCGACGTACCGCTCACGCCGCGCGCGGGCGGAGCGGAGCTGGTCCAGGCAGATTCGGCTGGTGACGGTGGTCAGCCACGCGGCGGGGGAGTCGATCGCCTCCCGCTGGGACACCGGCAGGGCATACCAGCGCGCGCTGGCCTCCTGCACGGCGTCCTCGGAGTCGGCCAGGGAGCCCAACAGGCGGTAGGCGACGTTGATCAGTCTGGACCGCTCGGCCGAGATCACGTCGAGGGCGGACTCGCCCGATGGTGGTGTGCCTGCGCTGGATCCGGTGTCCATGATGGTGTCCCGTGCTCGATGGTGACTGTGCCCGTCATACGACTGACGCGACAGCTCTCGGAAGTGTGAGGTGAGCGGCCCCGGCACTCCAGTCAAGCACGAGCCACGTGGTCACAGGTCACCTCGTGGTCTCGCAGCTGGCTCACACTCGACCGGGCCGCCTCGTCACACCTGTGTCAACCACTCACCGCACAGGAGGCCCTCATGGACGCCCGCTTGAACCTGCTCGACAGCCACGACTTCCGACAGACCGTGGGCCACCTGCAGCCGGCCGCCCGGATCCCGGAGTCGGTGCTGCCCGTCACGCTCCAGGAGCTGTGCCGGCTGCGCGCCAGCCAGATCAACGGGTGCGCGGTCTGCATCGACATGCACACCAAGGAGGCGGCCGCGGCAGGGGAGACCGCCGTGCGGCTCAACCTGGTCGCCGCCTGGCGGGAGGCCACCGTGTTCACCGAGGCCGAACGTGCCGCCCTGGAGCTGGCCGAGGAGGGCACCCGGATCGCCGACGGCGCCGGGGGAGTGTCGGACGAGGTCTGGCGCAACGCCCAGAAGCACTTCGACGAGACCCAGTTGACCGCGCTCGTGACGCTCATCGCGCTGATCAACGCCTTCAACCGGTTCAACGTGATCACCCGTCAGCCGGCCGGCAACTACGTCGCCGGCCAGTTCAGCTGACGCCTCACCGCGGCCAGGGCTGTGGACAACGTCTGCGGGGTCGGCCGCAGACACGGCAGGCTGTCGGGATGTCAGCGACGATCAGCGAAGAACCCATTCACACCGATCACGATCTGTTCCGGCTCTGGCAACAGCTCATGGGGGAGGGCGGCTTCGGACGCCGCAGCCTCTGGCTGACCTTCCTCGAGCCGGACGGTTGCCCCGCGAAGCTCATCGTGCCGATCGACGACGTCCCGGAATGGCCGGACCAGGAGGTGGTGGACCGGGTCGTCTGGATGGCCGACCAGCTCTGCGAGCGGGAGGACCTGGGGTCGGTGCCGATGTGCTTGTCGCGGCCCGGGTCCTCCCGGATGACGACGGCCGACCGGGAGTGGGCCAAGGCTCTGCGCCGGGCCGCGGGGGAGAGGCACCCCTGGCCCGTGCACCTGGCCACCGAGGACCATCTGCAGGTCTTCGCACCCGACGACCTCGTGTGACATCGTGCCCCTGTGCGATCAGGTGGCCCCACCAGCGCGAAACGGTATCTGCTCCTCGACCACGACGGTGTTCTGGTCGACACCGAGTACTGGTATTTCAAGGCTGGAGAGCGCGCCTATGCCGACCTCGGCCTGACGTTGGACCTCGACCAGTACCTCAGGGACATGGGCCAGGGGTCGGGGACCTGGGCCCAGGCCAGGGCGGCCGGCGTTGATGAGCGAATCATCAACACACAGCGTGGTTTTCGCGATGTCTACTATCAGGAGTACCTGAGAACGGAAGCCATCGAGATCGACGGCGTCGTGGAGGCTCTGGCAGAGCTGTCGGCACACGTCCGCATGGCGATCGTGACGACGGCCAAGCGGGTGGACTTCGATCTCATCCATGAGAAGCGCACGATCACCTCCTTCATGGACTTCGTCCTGGTGCGTGAGGACTACACCCACAGCAAGCCGCACCCGGAGCCCTACCTGACCGGGCTCCAGCGCTTCGGAGCCGCGCCCGACGAGACCCTGGTCGTCGAGGACTCGGCCAGGGGACTCAGGTCGGCGCTGGCGGCCGGAATCGACTGCGCCGTGGTCCACAACGACTTCACCCGGGCACAGGACTTCTCCGGGGCCAGCCATCGGATCGACAGGCTGGTCGAGCTGAAGGACATCCTCCTGGCGTCGCATCGGCGATGAGGGTGGACTCGCGCCCGGGGAGGCCACCCTCGGACCACACCAGCCGCGGGCGCGCTCAGTGCTGCGACGGCTCCTGCTCTTCGCGCGCCTCGTCGAACCGGCCGCGCTCGAGCATCGTCGTCAGTGCCTCGCGCGCGATCGGCTGCACCCGGCCCGGCCAACCGCTGGCCGCGATCTCGTCGTCGGTCGTCAGGCCGCGCGTGCCGGACAGCGCCTGGAGCATGATGCTGAGCACGGCCTCGAGCTGGGCGATCTCGACCGCCGTGTAGGTCGAGAGCCTGCGCCAGTCGTGGAGATCGTCGTCTCGGCTTCGTGGGCGATCCGCTTTCAGATCTCAGCTGCAGGCCGCGCTAGTTTCCGCTACGTGCGACCCGGTGCACTCCACGTCCTCGGATCCCGGAGCGCGTCGGTGGCGACTCACCTCCTGTTCATTAAGTGCCGATAATCCACATTATGTCAAATCAACGGGCGGAGCCGCTTCGCTCCCCTCCTGCGCCGTACCCATCTCTAGCTCGAGGTTGCCGTCCGGCCTGGCAACTGGCGCTGGCGTTACTCGGGTGAGCGGGCGTCATACCGGCGTGTCGTGCGGCGTGTCGAAAAGTAATGCCGGCGCGAATTTGCAATGCGGGCCAGATTGGGCCCTCAAACCGCGCGAGGTCCCCCACGCACGGCACGGCATCCGGTTCCTCGACGACGACGGCACGGTGCAGCGCCTACAGACCGACTTCGGCCTGGACTAGTTCCGTCGGCAGCGGTCTCAGGGTCGTGCCAGGGAGACCTCAGGGTGGAACCCCATGTTGCCACCGCCGCGGGCGCTGAAGAATCTGGACCATGGTCTTTCGCCCCGTGCCCAAGTCGCGTGCAGCGGCACCCCGGCTCGACACGACAGCACTGCGATTGGACCAGGTCACCAAGCTGTACGGCTCGGCGGGCCGCACGGTCGCCGCGCTGGACGACGTCTCCCTGTCGATCCCGAGGGGCACCTTCACCGCGGTGATGGGGCCGTCCGGGTCGGGCAAGAGCACCCTGCTGCACTGCGCCGCGGGACTGGACCGGCCCACGTCGGGCTCGGTCTACCTGGGCGGGTCCGGCACGGACCTGACGGCGCTGTCGGAGACCAAGCTGACCATGCTGCGCAGGAGGCGGATCGGCTTCGTCTTCCAGTCGTTCAACCTCGTGGCGTGGCTGAACGTCCGCCAGAACATCACCCTCCCCATGCGACTGGCACATCATCGGGTGAGCCGAAGTGAGCTGAGGGACATCCTGGAGCTGGTCGGACTCACCGACCGAGCCGGGCACCTCCCCTCGGAGCTGTCCGGCGGTCAGCAGCAACGAGTGGCGATTGCGCGGGCCCTGATCGCCCGTCCCGACGTGGTGTTCGCCGACGAACCGACCGGTGCCCTGGACACGGTCGTCGCCAGGCAGATCCTGGGCCTGCTGCGGCAAGCCGTCGACCGCGCCGGCCAGACCACGGTGATGGTGACCCACGACCCGCTCGCCGCGTCCTACGCCGATGCCGTGGTCTTCCTCGCCGACGGCCGGGTCACCGACATCGCGACCGACCTGTCCGCCAGTCAGATCGCCGACCGGATCACCCGTGTCGGGGCGTGGGGCTGATGCTGGGGCTCGCGCTGGCCTCCCTCCGCAACCGGAAGTCGTCGGCGATCGGGGCGTTCGTGGCGCTGTTCTGCGCGGCCGCCATGGTCAGCGCCTGCGGAGCGTTGCTGGCCACCGGGCTGCACGGTGCCATCCCGCCCGAGCGCTATGCCGGCACGCCGGTGATCGTCACGGCCGACCAGCAGCTCCACTGGACCAAGGTCAAGCACAAGCACGGCAAGGTGAAGACGAAGACCAAGTCCAAGAGCCTCACCGAGCGGGCGTGGTTGCCCGCCTCGGTCGGCGCCACGCTCGACCGGATCCCGGGGTCGACGGTGGTGGCCGACCGGAGCTTCCCCGCCGAGATCGTCCGGCCGGACGGCCAGCTCATCGGGGGCGTGCAGGGCGCACCGTCGCAGGGACACGGCTGGTCGTCGGCGCGACTCACGCCATACCGGCTGGTGCACGGCACCCAGCCGCGGTCGGCGGGCGAGCTCGTCGTCGGTGCGCGGCTGGCGGCCAGAGCCGATCTTGGCGTGGGTGACCGGGTCGTCGTGCAGTCGACGGACTCACCGCGGCGCTACACCGTCAGCGGGATCGCCCGGTCGCGGACGACGATCGCCTCCTCGTCGGCGCTGTTCTTCGACGACTCCGAGGCGGCCCGGCTCGCGCGGCACGGGCAGGCGGTCACCGCATACGGGGTGTTCGGCGTCGGTGCGGACCAGGTCGGCCACGCCCTCCGCGACAGCACCGCGCAGGTCTCCACCGGCGAGGGCCGGGGATCCGCGGAGTTCCCTCACGCCGTGGCGGCCCGGACCGCGTTGACCAGCATGGGCGGCGCGATCGGCGGCACGTCGCTGATTGTGGCCATGCTGGTGGTCGTCGGGACCTTTTCCCTCTCCACCCAGCAGCGACACCGCGAGCTCGCCCTGCTGCGCGCCGTCGGCGCCACCCCCCGCCAGGTGCGCCGGATGATCAGCCGGGAGGCGCTCATGCTCGGTGTCGTCGCCAGCCTCCCCGGCGCGCTGGCCGGACTCCCCCTCGCACGTGCGATCCGGGCCGAGTTCGTTTCCGCGGGAGTGTTGCCGGAGCAGCTGCAGCTCGCTCACGGGCCGCTGCCGGTGGCGGGTGCGGTGCTGGTCACCGTCGCGGCCGGCGTCCTCGCGTCTCGGGTCTCGGCCCGGCGCACCCGGCGGATCAGACCCGTCGAGGCCCTGGCCGAGTCGACCGTGGAGCGCCGGGAGCTCGGCGCCCCACGGGTCGTGGCCGGCCTCGTCGTCACCTGCCTCGCCGCCCTGGTCACCTTCCTGCTCACCGTGCTGCACACCGAGCCCGCCGCGCAGCCCGTGACCTACCTGTCGGTGCTGCTGTGGATGGTCGCGATCGCTCTGCTCGGCCCGCTGCTGGCCAGGGCCGGCGTCGCCCTGCTCGGCGGCGTATGGCGGCTGGCTGCCGTCGGTGGTTTTCTCGCCGGACACAGCTCGCGGCGCAGCAGCCGGCGGGTCGCGTCGGTCATCACCCCGCTCGCGCTGCTGGTCGGCGTCACGACCACCCTGCTGTTCGTGCCCGTCACGATCTCCAGCGCGGCGCAGGCCGAGAGCGCCGCAGGTCTGAAGGCCGACTACGCCATCACCGCGGCCGGTCCGGGGGTGCCCGCGGCGGCCGCCCACCGGCTGGACTCCTCCCCCGGCGTCCACGCCGTCACCTCGGTCGCGGAGTCCACCATCTGGATCGCGCACCACAAGCACTCCGCACGCGGCGTCACGCCACGACACCTCACCCGGGTCATGAACCCCGACGTGGTTGCCGGATCACTGAGCGACCTTGCCGACGGCCGGATCGCGATGAGCACCCAAGCGGCGCAGGGACATACCGTCGGCGACCGGGTCCGGGTCACGCTCCCGGACGGGACCGCGGCCGGCTTCCGGCTCGTCGCCGTCTACGACCGCAGGCTGGGGTTCGGTGACGCCCTCGTGCCCTTCGACACCTTGGCCCGCCACCGTGACAACCCGCTCGCCGACCAGGTCCTGGTGACCGGCACCGCCGACGAGTCGGCCGTGCGCGCCAGCCTTCACGAGTTCCCCGGGATGCAGGTCACCGACCGCGCAACCTTCCTGAAAAGCGCCACGCGGCAACAAGGCCCGGACCATGCCGTGTCCCTCGTGTTCCTGGCACTGGTCGTGACGTTCGCTGCCATCGCCGTCGTCAACACGCTCGCGATGTCGACCCTGCGCCGATCGGGAGACCTGTCCCTGCTCCGCTTGATCGGCGCGACCGCACGCCAGGTGCTGGACTCCCTCAGGTGGGAGCTCGGCATCATCCTGGCCATCGCCATGGCGCTCGGGACGGCAGCCGCCTGGCTCACCCTCACCGGATTCAGTATCGGCATGGTCGGGCGCGGCGCGCCGACGATCGAGCCGCTCGCCTACGCGTTCGTGCTCCTCGGCGCCACCCTGCTCGGGGCGGTCGCGATGCTCGTCCCCGCTCGCGCCCTGCTGCGCCGCCACGCCGCCCACACCGTCTCATCCGGCCGAGGCTAGTCACCGGCGACTCCGCCGCGACCAGCTCGGTCGGTGGCGAAACCCCTCCCCACCCGGCCGTTAGGGTGGCCGGGTGACGAGGGACGCGACGGCGCTGCCGGACTGGGCCCAGCCGCTCGGACTCCGGCCCCACCCCGAGGACGGTTGGTATGCGGAGACCTACCGCCACCGCACCGAGGTCACCGAGGAGGCGCTCGGGAGCGACTACCCCGGACCACGTGCCCTCGCCACGGGCATCCTGTTCCTGCTGCTGCCCGACGAGGAATCCGCCTGGCACCGGGTGCGTTCGGACGAGCTGTGGTTCCACCATCGCGGCAGCCCGCTGCTCCTGGGTCTCGGCGGCGCCGGCCCACCCGAGGAGTTGCCATGACCACGTATCCCCGCTACCTGCACACGGCGCTGGACACCACCGACGCCCGCGGACTCGCCGAGTTCTACCGCGAGCTGCTCGGCCTGCACTACCGGCCCGGCGACGAGCCGCCCACCGGCGGTGGCCCGGACACGGACGCCGACTGGCTGGTGCTGCTGGACGAGGAGGACCGCCGGGTGCTCGCGATCCAGCAGGTCGAGGAGCTGACCCCGTCGACCTGGCCGTCGCACGAGGTCCCCATGCAGCTGCACATCGACTATGCCGTCCCCGACGCGGACGAACTGGAGCGACAGCGCATCCGGGCCGAGGCACTCGGAGCGCGCGTCCTGCTCGACCGGAGCCAGGGCGAGCACGAGCCGCTCTACGTGTTCGCCGACCCCGCGGGCCACCCCTTCTGCATCCTGGTCGGATCCGAGGGCACCGGCCAATCGGGTTGAATCGCCACGGCGAACGCGGTTTGGTGGCAACCATGATGCACGCGGGACAACTCGTCGTGGACGAGCAGGTGGTGCGCGCCCTCGTCGACGAGCAGTTCCCTCAGTGGCGCAGTCTGCCGATGCGGGAGGTCGAGACCACCGGCACGGTCAATGCGATCTTCCGCATCGGCCCGGATCTCGCCGCACGGTTCCCCCTTCGAGCGCAAGATCCCAGCGCGGCCCGCGACGAGCTGAGGGCCGAGTCGGCCGCCGCAGCGGAGTTCGCGACGGTCTCCCCCGTGGCGGCCCCGGAGCCGGTCGCCCTCGGCGAGCCGGGCCACGCCTATCCGCTCCCCTGGTCGATCCAGACCTGGTTGTCCGGGCAGGACGCCACCGTCAATGACGCCTCCACCAGCACCCGGTTCGCCCGTGACCTGGCAGCACTCCTCGCCAGCCTCCGGAGAGCAGACACCAACGGACGGCAGTTCAGCGGATCGGGCCGTGGTGGGCACCTGCCAGACCACGACGTGTGGATGGCGGAGTGCTTCGAGCGCAGCAGAGGTCTGCTGGATGTCGCTCGGCTGCGGAGCATGTGGGAGAAACTGCGGGCCCTCCCGGAGGTCGACCCCGACGCGATGTCCCATGGCGACCTGACCCCGGCCAACGTGCTGGTGCAGGATGGCCGGCTGTCCGGCGTCCTCGACACCGGGCAGTATGCCGCCGCTGATCCCGCGCTGGACCTGGTGGCCGCCTGGCACCTGCTCGACGACCGACCTCGACAGGTCCTGCGCGAGACCCTGCGATGCAGCGACGTCCAATGGTTGCGAGGCATGGCATGGTCCTTCCAGCAGGCCATGGGTCTGGTCTGGTACTACGCCGAATCCAACCCGGTCATGAGTGCTTGGGGGCGCCGCACGCTCGATCGGCTGCTCGCGGTGGACCTCGGGTGAGCGACCAGCGGAACACGCGGCTGCCCACCCGCGAGACCGGCGACGCCCAGCTGACGGCCGGGCGCCAACAACCACCCGCCGTGCTGGTCCTGCTCGAGGGCCGCAGCGACGTGGCCGCGCTCCAGGCTCTGGCGGCCGGGCGGGGGCTCACGATCCCGTCCGACCGAGTCGAGCTGGTCGACATGGGAGGCGCCACCAACATCCGGCGACACGTGCGCGCACGGCTGCACCCCGCATACCCGTCCACGCTGCTCGGGCTCTGTGACGCCCGAGAGACCCCCTTCTTCCTTCGCGCGCTGCGGGCCGAGGGACTGGCCGCCCGGCGCCCGGAGGACATGGCCATGCACGGATTCCACGTCTGCCACGACGATCTCGAGGACGAGCTGATCCGAGCGCTCGGGACGGTCGAGACCGTCGGGCTGTTGCACACCCTCGGTCTGGGCGAGCAGTTCGCGACCTTCTGCCGACAACCGGCGTGGCGCGGGCGCCCGGTGCACCAGCAGCTGCACCGGTTCGTCGGCACCACCTCGGGCCGCAAGGAGGCCCTGGCCGGAGCGTTCGCCGGGGCGCTCTCGCCCGGGCGGGTGCCGGACCCGTTGCGCAGGCTCCTCGACCAGGTGGAGACCCACCTCTCGCCGATCGGTTAGCGAGGGAAGGCCCCTCGGCCGACTCCGGTGCTACCGATAGACTCCGAGCGTGTCCTCTGGTACCGGCCTTTCCGGACATCCGGCGACGACCGCGGGCGAGATCATGACGTCCCCGGTGGTCACGGTGTCCCTCGACTCGACGGTGAGTGAGGTGGCGCAGCTGCTGCGCACTCACCGGATCAGCGCCGTGCCTGTCGTGGGCAGGGGCGGCGCGTTGTCGGGGCTGGTCAGCGAGTACGACCTGCTGGCCCGCTCGGGCAGCACCGCTGCCGACGTCATGACGGGGAGCGTGATCAGCGTCAGCACTGGCACGCCCATCTCGGATGTGCGGCACCTGCTGGTGGACCGGAGGATCCGCCGGGTGCCTGTCGTGGACAGCGGCGAGCTGGTCGGCATCGTCAGCCGCGGTGATGTCGTGGCCCTGCTGGCGACGGAGTGGGTGTGCCAGGTCTGCGGTGAGTCGGTCCGGGGAGACCACCCCCCCGAGTCGTGCCCGCGCTGTCACTCGGGCAGCGACCGGTTCGAGCTCGTGGAGCAGTCGCCCGGAGTCTGAGGGCCAGGCCCGGTGAGATGACGGCGGCACAAAGGAGAGGTGATGGCGAGCAAGACCAAGGGCCAGACTGATTCGGGCGCGTCGGCACCGGACCTCACCACCGAGCCGCCCGAGACGCTTCGGGACTACTACCGGCAGATGACCCTGATCCGGGCCTTCGAGCTGCGGGCCAACGAGATGTATCGCCGGGCGAAGATCGGCGGCTACTGCCACCTGAACCTCGGTGAGGAGGCGACGGTCGTCGGGCTGATGTCCGCGTTGGAGAAGCGCGACTACCTGTTCACCACCTACCGGGACCACGGATACGCGCTGGCTCGCGGGCTGGCGCCCGGCGCCGTCATGGCCGAGCTGTTCGGCAAGTCGACCGGAGTCTCCAAGGGTCTCGGCGGCTCGATGCACCTGTTCGACGCCAAGGCACGGATGCTCGGGGGCTACGGCATCGTCGGTGGGCAGATCCCGCCGGCCACGGGCGCCGCCAAGGCCCTGACCTACCGCGGAGACCCGGGCCCGGACGCCGAGGCCGTGATGTGTCTGCTCGGAGACGGCACCACCAACATCGGCGCCTTCCACGAGTCGCTCAACCTCGCGGCCATCTGGCACCTGCCGATCGTCTACGTCATCGTCAACAACCGTCTGGGCATGGGCACCACGGTGGAGCGTGCGTCCGCCGAGCCCGAACTCTACAAGCGCGGGTGCTCCTACCGGATGCCCGGCGAACGCGTCGACGGCGATGACCCGGTGGCGGTCCGCGAAGCCGCACGTGCCGCACTCACCCGGGCCCGCACACAGCGACAGCCGTCTCTCCTGGAGACCATGACCTACCGGCTCAAGGGTCACTCGGTCGTGGACCCGGCCACCTACCGGTCCAGGGAGGAGTCGCAACGGATCCGGGACCTCGACCCCCTCCCCGCCTACCGGAGTCGGCTAATCGAGGCCGGCGTCCTGGACGAGGAGGACGTCAAGACGATCGAGGAGGAGGCCGAGCAGCAGGTGGCCGAAGCGGTGGACTTCGCCGACAAGAGCCCCGACCCCGAGGTCAAGGACCTATTCAACTACGCCTACGCGACCGAGGTCGCGAACGCGTCGAGGCGCCTGCCCGCTGACCCCGTGTTCCCCGATCCCGACGCCCCGACCGGAGGTGCCTCGTGACCGAGATGACCTACCGGCAGGCACTGCACGACACCCTGCGCGCCGAGATGCTGCGCGACGACTCCGTCGTCCTGCTGGGCGAGGAGATCGGGATCTTCGAGGGGTCCTACAAGATCACGGCCGGCATGCTCACCGAGTTCGGCGACCAGCGCGTCATCGACACCCCCATCGCCGAGGAGGGCTTCACCGGCGCCGCGGTCGGTATGGCGATGCTCGGGCTCCGTCCCGTCGTCGAGATCATGACACTCAACTTCTCGCTGCTGGCGATCGACCAGATCGTCAACCACGGCGCGAAGATCTACGGCATGTTCGGCGGCCAGTCCTCGGCGCCGATGGTGATCCGGACACCCGGGGGCGGCGGTCAACAACTGGCGGCCACGCACTCGCAGAACCTCGAGGTCTGGTATGCCCACGTGCCGGGTCTCAAGGTCGTGGCGCCCTCCAACCCCGCGGACGCCAAGGCCCTGCTCACCGCGTCCATCCGTGACGACGACCCGGTCCTGTTCCTGGAGAACCTCTCGCTCTACAACACCAAGGGCGAGGTGCCGGACGGCGAGCACATCGGTGAGATCGGTCGCGCCGCCGTCGCGCGCGAAGGCACCGACATCACCATCGTCAGCTACTCACGGGCCACGCTGATCGCGCTCGAGGTCGCCCGCCAGCTCGAGTCGGAGGGGGTGTCGGTCGAGGTCGTCGACCTGTGCAGCCTGCGGCCGCTCGACCGGGAGACGATCTGCGCGTCGGTCCGCAAGACGACCCGGGCCGTGGTCCTCGAGGACGACTGGCTGACCTACGGGGTCGGCGCCGAGATTGCCGCCACCATCCAGGAAGGCGC
Source organism: uncultured Ornithinicoccus sp. (assembly GCA_964425155.1). Classification (GTDB taxonomy): domain Bacteria; phylum Actinomycetota; class Actinomycetes; order Actinomycetales; family Dermatophilaceae; genus Segeticoccus. The sequence continues at coordinate 24,421 of CAYRLV010000007.1, forward strand.
CTTCGACCGGCTGGACGCGCCCGTCCGCCGCGTGGCCGCCGCCGAGGTGCCACTCCCCTACGCGAAGCCGCTGGAGAACGCCGCACTGCCCACCGCCCAGGACCTGACCAAGGTCGTGGGCGAGGTCCTCGACGCGACCAGGTTCACCCGCTAGGAGAAGACCCATGCCCGACGTTCTGATGCCCCGCCTGTCCGACACCATGACCGAGGGTGTCGTCTCCCAGTGGCTCATGTCCGAGGGCGACGAGGTCCACCGCGGCGACGTCCTCGCCGAGATCGAGACCGACAAGGCCACGATGGACCTGGAGGCCTACGACAGCGGGCCGCTGACGAAGATCATCGTCGAGGCCGGCACGACGGTCCCGATCGGCCAGCCCGTCGCGGTCATCGGCGAACCGGGCGAGGCCAGCTCGTCCACCGCCGCGGGTGCCACGCCTCCGGAGGCGGCCCCACCGCCGGAGGCGACTTCACCGGCGGAGGCGACTTCACCGGCGGAGGCGACTCCACCGAGCACCGACGAGTCCGCTCCGTCGACGGCAGATGCGGCCGACGCGGCGGCCGCAGGTTCGCCGAACAGCCCGCAACCCGCGGCCGGTTCCGACCAGATCCGCGCCACCCCTTTGGTGCGCTCCCTCGCCCGCGAACGCGGCATCGACCTGACGACGGTGCGCGGTTCCGGTCCTGGCGGGCGGATCGTGCGCGCCGACCTGGACACGGTGCTCGCCGGCCCGGGTCGCGACGAGTCGGCCGAAGCAGGGGCCACGCCGGGGCCGGCACCGGCGGCCTCCGGGGCAGCTGCGCCACCCTCGACGTCGGGTGTGGTCGCGGGGCCGGATGACGAGACCGTCCCGCTCAGCCAGATGCGCCGGGTCACGGCAGCGCGGCTGACCGAGAGCGCGTCGGCTCCGCACTTCCACCTGACCATGCCCGCCGACCTGACCGCGCTGCTCGACTTCCGCAGGCAGGTCAACGAGCAGCTCAGCGGCGACGGCGTCAAGATCAGCGTCACCGACCTGCTGGTGCGGGCCTGCGCCGTCGCGCTGCGGGCCCATCCCGAGGTGAACTCCGCGTGGGCCGGCGACCACATCGTCCGCCGCGGCCACGTCAACGTCGGCATCGCGGTCGCCATCGACGAGGGCCTCATCGTCCCGGTGGTCACGGACGCGGACCGCAAGACGCTGCGAGAGGTCGCCGAGGCGGCCCACGACCTCGGCGACCGGGCCCGCGCCGGCAAGCTCAAGCTGGACGAGTTCACCGGGGGCACCTTCACGGTCAGCAACCTCGGGATGTTCGGCATCACCGAGTTCACGGCCGTGATCAACCCGCCGGAGGCCGCGATCCTGGCCGTCGGTGCCGGTGTGCCGACGCCGGTGCTCGAGGACGGCGAGGTCACCACGACCACGGTCATGCGGCTGAATCTCACCGTCGACCACCGCGTCCTCGACGGCGCCACCGGTGCACGCTTCCTGCGCGACCTGGTGCAGATCATCGAGCAGCCGTTGCGGATCGTCACCTGAGCGCCCCCACGAGCGGCCGCGAGCACGCGCAGGGCGGTGGGCGTCCCGGTTGGCAGGGACACGCCGAGGGTCTGACGCGGGTCCTGCGAGAGCAGCTGGGCGAGGGACTGACCGCCGCCTACGTGCACGGGTCCGCCGCCCTCGGCGGATGGGTCCCGCACGTGAGCGACCTCGACTACCTGGCCGTGGTCGCCGATGACGTGTCTTCGCCGCGGACGTCGTGGAGCGAGCTGGGCGACCACCTCGCAGAGGTGACGGACGCGCCGATCGAGCTGTCCCTCATACCAGAGTCCCTGGCGCGGCGGCCCCGGCCGCCGTGGCGATTCCTGCTGCACGTGGCGACCGACGGCAGCGCCGACCGCGCCGGCCGGCGGGTGGTCCTGGACGACGGGGACGGTGACCCCGACCTGCTCCTGCACCTCGCCGTGGTCCGCGCCCACGGAGTCGCCGTGCACGGGCCCGAACCGGCCCGGCTGGTCGGCACCACGAGCCGCGGCGCCATCTTGGATCACCTTGCCTCCGAACTGGATTGGGGAGCCACGAACGCAGATGCCCGGTATGCGGTGCTGAACGCCTGTCGCGCGTGGCACTACGTGTGCACTGGTGAGCTGGTGTCCAAGCTCGAGGGCGGGCGCGCCGCGATCTCCGCGCTCCCTCGGCACGCCGCCACCATCGAGGCTGCGCTCCGGGCCCAGGTCCACGGCCGCGAGCTCGGCGCCCTGTCCGAGGACGGGCACGCCCTGGTCCGCGAGGTCGGCGCCCGCCTGGTCGCCGCGACCCGATAGGTGCCCGCCGGGGTGCCACGAGCCTCCCCGCGCGGTCGGGACTCACCCGCCGTGGAAGGATCGTGGCCATGTCTGCGCGCTTCCCCGACGCCGAACTGTCCGACGTGCCCGACGACGTCCGGCAGGCCATCCTCGAGGTGCAGGACAAGTCCGGCTTCGTGCCCAACGTCTTCCTGCTGCTCGCCCGCCGGCCGGCCGAGTTCCGGGCCTTCTTCGCCTACCACGACGCCTTGATGGAGCGTGAGAGCTCATCGCTGACCAAGGGTGACCGGGAGATGATCGTCGTCTCGATCTCGGGCGCCAACCGGTGCACCTACTGCGTGGTCGCGCACGGCGCGTTGCTGCGCATCTTCGAGCGCAAGCCGCTGGTCGCCGACCAGGTCGCGGTCAACCATCACACTGCAGACATCAGCGTGCGCCAGCGGGCGATGCTGGACTTCGCGCACAAGGTCAACACCCACAGCCACGAGGTCGGCGACGCGGACTTCGCCGTCCTGCATCGGCACGGGTTCAACGACGAGGATGCGTGGGACATCGCCTCGATCACGGCCTTCTTCGGGCTGAGCAACCGGATCGCCAGCGTGACCCGGACCATGCCCAACCCCGAGTTCTACCTGATGGGGCGCATTCCGCGCGAGAAGTCGTAGCGCGGTCAGTCCAGCACCGTCACCGGCATCAGCTCGGTACGCGCGACGCAACGGTCGCGCCGCTCACTGGAGGCCGCGCGGACAGCCGCTTGACCTCAAGTCGGCTTGAGCTCGTAGATTGCGTGCTTGTGACCCACCACCAGGCGCCGGGCCCGGCGCTCCAGGGCTCCGCCGCCCCCGACGACGCGACCGTGCTCAGCCCTCGCTTCCGTTGGATCACCATCGGGATGTGCTCGCTGATCTTCCTGGCGGCGTTCGAGGCGCTGGCGGTCACGACGGTGATGCCCACGATCAGCCGCGATCTCGACGGCGCGTGGCTCTACGCGCTGGCGTTCGCCGGGCCGCTCGCCGTGGGGGTCATCGGCATGGTCGTCGCCGGGAACTGGTCGGACCGGACCGGCCCCACTCCCCCGCTGCTGTCCGCCGTCGCTCTCTTCGTCGTCGGACTCGCCGTGGCCGGGCTGGCACCGACGATGCCGGTCCTCGTGCTCGGCCGGCTCGTCCACGGCCTCGGCGGTGGCGGCCTGACGGTGGCGCTCTACGTCATGCTGGCCCGCATCTATCCCGCTCGGCTGCACCCCAGCATCTTCGCCGGGTTCGCTGCGGCCTGGGTGATCCCGTCGCTCGTCGGCCCGTTCGTGGCGGGTCTGGTCGCGCAGTACCTCAGCTGGCACTGGGTCTTCCTCGGCGTCATCCTGCTGGTGCTGCCTGCCCTGGCCATGATGCGGCCCGCCATCCACCTGGCCGGTGCCGGCCCGGACGCCGCCGGGGGCCGCTGGGACCGCGCGCGGATCCTGTGGTCCTGCGTGGTCGCTGCCGCCGTGCTGGGCGTCAGCCTCGCCTCGTCCCTGCCCGAGGCGGTCCGCTGGCTCACCACGCTGCTCTCGGCCTCCGTCGCCCTGGCCGCGGCCCGACCCCTGCTGCCGACCGGCACGCTCGCCGGTCGTGCCGGGCTGCCGAGTGTCATCCTCGTGCGCGGCCTGGTGGCCGGGGCCTTCGCCAGCGCGGAGATCTACATCCCCTACG
>CAYRLV010000008.1:0-27297 GCA_964425155.1 uncultured Ornithinicoccus sp.
CTGGGGACCGCATCACCCCAGACGGAGCCGATCAGCCCCTCCCGACCACGACCTGGGGACCGCATCACCCCACATGGAGCCGGGATGCTCGGCAAATCCGGTCGCCCGGTCCTGGTCGGGTAGGAGATGATGTCCCCATGGACCCGCTACGCCGGATGATGCGCCCTCTCGCAGGGCACTCCGGCGTGCGCTGATCCAGCACCCGTCCACCACCACGAGCCCTGTCGCGCGGGGCTCGTCGTCGACTCGGCTCCGCCGGCACGGGCGGAGAGCCGAGGCCGGCAGCCATGACGAACGGCAACATCTACCTCACCACCGCCATCCCCTACGTGAACGCGGCCCCGCACCTCGGTCACGCCCTGGAGCTGGTGCAGGCCGACGTGCTCGCGCGACACTACCGGGCGCGCGGTCGTCCGGTGCGCTTCCTCACGGGCACCGACGACAACGCCCTGAAGAACGTCACGGCCGCCCAGGCTCATGGCGTGCCAGTGCATGACTTCGTGGACGCCAATGCCAGCAGATTCGCGCAGCTGCGCGCACCGCTCGACCTGTCCTTCGACGACTTCATCCGCACCGGGTCCGATCTGCGGCATCGCGTCGGGGTGGAGCGGTTGTGGCGGCAGTGCGCGGACCGTGGTGACTTCTATCGCCATCGCTACGAGGGGCTCTACTGCGCCGGTTGCGAACAGTTCTACGACCCGGTCGAACTACCGAACGGGGTGTGTCCGGAGCACCACGTCGCGCTCGAACCCGTGTCGGAGGAGAACTGGTTCTTCCGGCTGACCCGTTACGCCGCGCAAATCGAGGCTCTACTCGGCTCCGGACGTGTGCGGATCGAGCCGGCAAGCCGACGCCGCGAGGTGCTGTCGCTGGTGCGGTCCGGTCTGCGCGACTTCAGTGTGTCGCGGCCGATCGAGCGCGCCGGGGGGTGGGGCATCCCGGTGCCGAGTGACCCCAGCCAGGTCGTCTATGTGTGGTGGGACGCCCTGACCAACTACGTGACCGCGCTCGGCTACGGGGGTGACGGCTCCGCATACCGGCACTGGTGGGTGGACTCGAAAGAGCGGATCCACGTGATCGGCAAGGGGATCACCCGGTTCCACGCGGTCTACTGGTTGGCGCTGCTGCTCTCCGCAGGGCAACCACTCCCCAGCCGGATCTTCGTGCACGACTACCTCACGATCGACGGACACAAACTGTCCAAGAGCGCAGGCAACACGGTCGCTCCGGAGGACCTCGTGGCCCGCTTCGGTACCGACGCGTTGCGGTGGTGGCTGGTCCGCGAGGTGGCCCGCCAGAGCGACACGGACTTCACGGCGGACCGGCTGGTCGCGCGGGCCGACCATGACCTGGCCGGCGGCATCGGCAACCTGCAGAATCGCGTTCTGAGCCTGGTCGTGCAGCACCGCGCCGGCAGGGTCCCTTTGCCGGCGCCGGACTGCGTGGTCGAGCACGAGCTCCAGGAGGCGTATGAGGGGCTGCCGGCCCGCGTGGACGACGCCCTGGACCGCTTCGACCTCCGCGGCGCCACCGACGAGATCTGGCAGGTGGTCGAGCGCGGCAACCGGTTCGTGAGCGCCGAGCGTCCGTGGGAGCTGGCCAAGGCGGAGGCGACGGGTGATCCGACGGCGACCACCCGCCTGGACACCGTCCTATGTCTGCTCGTCGCGACCTGCCGCGCGGTCGCGACCGAACTCGAGCCTTTTGTGCCCTGTGGCTCCGCCGCGCTGCGGGCGCAGCTGGACGCGGAGCCCCTTGCCCGCCCGAGGCCGGTGTTTCCCCGGCTCAACCGGGGCTGACTCCCGCTGCGTCGAGGACCATCGGGTCCTCGCAGGCGCGGGCGAACGCGGCAATCCGAGCGCGGATCTCCCGGCCGAGCAGCCACTGGCCGACCGGTTCGGCGATCGGGCGCAGCCAGGCGGGGCGCACCGCATACGTGTATTTCCAGACCGCTCTCGTGCCGGGCACCCCGTCGCGCTCGGCCGGCGTGAATCGCCAACCGCCGCCGAACGACGCGAAGAACCACGGACCGGTCACCATGGTCATGCCCACCGAGGTCGGCGGACGGTAGGACGCGTACTCACTGACCATCTTCGGACCGACGCGAGCCCGCGTCAGGGTGCGCACTCCCTTGGCCGGACGCTCCGCGTCGATCAGGTGCTGGTGGCGGATGAACGGGTCCCAGCGCAGTCGCACCTCGCCGGTGGTCTGCGACACCGCGAACGCCACGTCCGGCGGCACCGGAACCCACGTCTCGGCGGTGACCTGAGGCATGCCGACACCCTGTCACATCGAAGCCCCCGGTGCCCCCTCCGGACAGACGCTGCAGGGTTCAGCCGGTGCCAGCCGGTCCGGCCGGAGCGGCCGAGGCCGGGGCCGTCCTGCGAGCGGGAGCCGGTCGGCCGCTGGACAGCGAGGCCGTGGGCAGGAGGAACCAGTGCCCGTGCAGACACCGCACCCGGCAGTGCTCCACCGGGCCGTCGGTGCTCTCCAGCACGGCGCGCCACTCGACCTCGGCCGGGCCGTCGCACTGGGGGCAGAACGTGGTGTCCATCGTGACCTTCCTTCGCCGGGCCCCCGCGCCACCGCTCTGGCACACGGTGGTGGGGGGCCTTGTGGGTGAGGACAAGGTGAGAGCTCCGGCTGATACCGGCCAGGCGAAATCGGTTGGGTCGCCGGACGTCCCGGTGGTTACCGTGTGCGGGTGAACGAGAGCGAGACCTCCACGGCTGCGCGCCGGCCCGACCGCAGGTTGATGCTGGTGCACGCCCACCCCGACGACGAGTCCAGCTCCACCGGCGCCACGATGGCGCGCTACGCCGCGGAAGGCGCCGGGGTCACCCTGGTCACCTGCACGCTCGGCGAGCTCGGCGAGGTCGTCGTGCCGGAGCTGGCCCACCTGGCCGCCGACCGGGAGGACGCCCTCGCGCCCAGACGCCTGGAGGAGCTCGGCAAGGCGATGGCCGCCCTCGGGGTGACCGACTTCGTCCGGCTCGGCGGTGACGGCCGGTGGCGCGACTCGGGCATGGCCTACGACGCGGAGCGCGGCGTCGTCCCGGCGCCCGACGTGCACGAGGACAGCTTCTGGCGCGCGGACCTGGTCGAGGCCGCGAACGAGCTCGTCGCACTGATCCGCGACCGGCGCCCGCACGTCCTGATCACCTATGACGAGAACGGACACTACGGGCATCCCGACCACGTCCAGGCGCACCGGGTGGCCATGTATGGCGCGTCACTCGCCGCCGTGCCATCGCACCGTCGGGACCTCGGGGAGCCGTGGGAAGTCCAGCGCCTGTTGTGGACCGCGATGTCCGAGAACATGATCCGCACGATGATCCAGCAGGCGCGCGATGCCGGGGAGTCGAACGAGTTCTTCGACTCGTTCGATCTCGAGTCCGACGAGCCGCCGATGATGAGCGTGCGGGACACGGACATCGACGTGCGCGTCGATGGCTACCCCTACGCCGCCCAGCGGTTCGCCGCGCTGCGCGCCCATGCCACCCAGATCCCCGCCGACGAGTTCTTCTTCAAGCTCGAGGGGGCACCACCCGGGCCGGTGTGGGAGGAGTGCTTCCGGTTCGCCGGAGGACTGCCGCTCGCGGCTCCGACGGACGACGTCTTCGCCGGGCTGCCGCTCGACGGCGACCGGTAACCCGGCCCGGCCGCGGCCCGCGGTCAGGCCCAGCGGCGGAACCTGGTCGGCGTCACCACGACCGGCACCGAGAACTCACGGGCGAAGTTTGCCGGGTCGCCGTAGCCCAGCTCCACGATCCGCTCCGAGTACTTCGCGACGTAGTCCGGCACCTGGTCGGCCGCCGGGTAGTCGTCCACGATCTCGGCGGTGCCTTCGAACCGGACCACGTCGTCCCCGCCACGGGTGTCGTCGAGGGCCAGGCTGATCTGGGCCTGGTGGGCCACGTTACGGAGTTTGGGCTTGCCCGGCTGGCTGTAGATGACGAAGACCCCGTCCGTCCAGACGAACCAGATCGGCACCGTGTCGGGCATGCCGCTCGGGCGGACGGTGGTCAGCCAGGCGATCAGGTCGCTCCGGAGGCGCCCTTCGACGTGGGACCGGTGCGCTTCGGGGATCTCCATGCACGGCAGCCTTCCACACCCGGCCGCGCTCGGGCAGGCCGGTGCTCACGCGCGGGTGCGGGCCCAGGCGCCGACGAGGGCCGGTGGCTTGGCGGTTGCGCCGGTCGTCGACAACTGGCCGGCCAAACGCTGTTCCAACGTGTCGATGTCGACCTGCTCTGCCGTGGCGATGCCCGCTCGCACGATCGCCGGCAGCAGGGTGCGCGTCGTGGCGGCGAGCAGGTGAGGTCCCGCAGGGTCGTCCGAGGGCAGGTAGGCCTGCAGACCGAGACACACCGGATCGGGCAGTCCCCCGGCCGCGAGGACGCCACCCAACCGGGCGCCCAGACCCGGGTCGTGGCCGACGCTGGCGAAGGCCGCCATGATCCAGGTCATGGTCTGGGTGGGCAGCGGCTGGGCGGGGACGCTGCCGGCCGACGTCATGTCGAACTCCATCGCGAGCAGGAGACCGCCGGGCCGCAGCGCTTCGCCACATCGGCGCACCACCTCGGCCGGGTCGTCGACGTAGAGCAGCACCAGTCGCCCCAGCACCGCGTCGAACGGTCCGCCGAGCTCGCTGGCCGGCTCCACGGTGCGTACGTCGGCCTGGAGGAACGACACGTTGCCGACCTTGTCGCGGTCGGCTCGTCGGCGGGCCACCCGGAGGGCGGTCGGGGACTGGTCGATGCCCACGACCGAGCCGGTCGGCCCCACGGCGTTGGCGGCCAGGAAGGCCACGTCACCGGCGCCGGTGCCGAGGTCGAGGACGCGCATGCCCGGTTGGACCCCGGCCAGGGCGAGCAGGCGACCCGTCGCCGGCGCGAGGACGCGGGCCTGCTCCTCCAACCGTGCGATCTCGGCATCCTCGTGTCCCAGCAGGTATGGCGTGTCCGTCGCGGTGTTCATGTGGTCCAGCCTGCGCCCGCCGAGGGCCCGACGCATGAGGGTGACGTGGAGAAGCCGTCCAGATTTCGTCACCAACCCATGGCCCGCCCACCCACCGGGCTGGGATGATCGTGCTGGAAGCGATCCCGATGGGCACCGTCTACCACTTCGCCGACTGTCAGTTCGACCCCGACCAGCTGGAACTGCGCCGGGGCGGGCGGGTCGTCCATGTCGAACCTCAGGTCGCCGAGGTGCTCGGCTACCTCGTGGCACACCGGGACCGCATCGTCCCACGCACGGAGCTGCTCGACGCCGTGTGGGGCGACCGCTTCGTCAGCGAGTCCGCGATGTCCAGCCGGCTGATGCAGGCCCGCCGGGCTGTCGGCGACGACGGGCACCGCCAAGCGGTGATCGCCACGGTGCACGGCCGCGGCTTCCGGTTCGTGGCCCCGGTCGTCCTGTTGGAGGCGCCGCTCGCGTCCACCCCGCCTCCTGCGCCACCGGGCGCGCAGGAGGTGCGCTATGCCGTCGCCGCCGACGGGGTCTGCGTGGCGTACGCCTTGGCCGGCGAGGGCCCACCCCTCGTGAAGGCGGCGAACTGGCTGACCCACCTCGAGCGGGAGTGGGACAGCCCGATCTGGGGCCATTGGCTGCACGAGCTGGCCACCGACCACCGCCTGGTTCGCTACGACGAGCGCGGTTGCGGCCTGTCCGACTGGGACGTGCCCTCCTTCGATTTCGAGGCCTGGGTGGACGACCTCGAGCTCGTCGTCGAGGCGGCCGCGGTCGAGGAGCCGTTCGCCCTCCTCGGGATCTCGCAGGGCGGCGCGGTCGCGATCGCGTATGCGGTCCGCCACCCCGAACGCGTCGCTCGGATGGTCCTGGTCGGCGCCTACGCTCGTGGCCGCCTCATCCGGGCCGAGACCGCGGAGGCCCGGGACGAAGCGGCCCTCGACCTGGAGATCGGCAAGGTCGCCTGGCGCCGGGACGACGACGCCTTCCGTCAGGTGTTCGCGAGCCAGTTCCTCCCCGGCGCCGACCGGGAGCTGTGGGACGCCTTCAACCAGCTACAACGCGTCACCACATCGACCGAGAACGTGGTCTCCTTCCTCGACGTCTTCGCGCACATCGACGTCACGGCACAGGCGCCCCGGGTCCGCTGCCCCACCCTCGTCGTCCACTCCCGGGGCGACCTGCGCGTACCCCGCTCGCAGGCCCGCGAGCTCACCGACCTCATCCCGGACAGCAGGCTGGTGATGCTGAACAGTCGCAACCACATCCTGACGGCGGACGAACCGGCCTGGCCCGGTTTCCTCGTCGAGCTGCGGCAGTTCCTCAGCCCGAGCTACGCACCGCCCTGATGCGGCCGTCGGGACAACGAGAGGTTGCTCACACCGGACCGTCCGCGGGAACGAACGAGGTCGCGTTGACGTTGTCGCGCGTGGCATCGTGGAGTTGCCCGAATTCGGGCTCCACATCATCGAACCGGGTCGGTCCAGGACGTCTGGACGGCCCCCGAGCACAGAGACGGAGGGACAGTGAACAAGCAGGGTCGTCACCAAGGTGCAGGTGTTTTCAGCCGTCGGTTCCAGCGCTGGCTGGAGCAGAACCGCACCTATGGCGAGGTGATGGAGCGCTACGCCCACCCGGGCAAGCGGCGCTGACACACACGCCGGCCCCTGAGCCGGCGCACTGACATCCCCGGGCTGCTCGATCGAGCGGCCCGGTTTCATGTCCGGGTGGGTCCGCGGCCAGGTGGCCGCACCACCACTCCAGGAAGATTCCCGCTCGACCTCGGAATCGATGGCTCCGAGGTGTCGAGAATCGTGTCCCGGCTCCGTCCCCGGGGTGCAAGCGGCCACCTGGCCGCAGGACACGAGAGGATCTGACCATGAAGTACCTCCTGCTCAAGCACTACCGCGGCAACCCGGAGCCGGCCGTCGACTTCGCTCCCATGGACGAGTGGGCACCCGACGAGGTGGACGCCCACCTGACCTTCATGTCCGATTTCGCCAAGCGGCTCGAGGGCACCGGCGAGTTCGTCGACGGCCAGGCACTGGCGCCCGACGGCGCCTTCGTCCGCTACGACGGGGAGGGCCGCCCGCCGGTGGTCGACGGCCCGTTCGCCGAGACGAAGGACCTCATCGCCGGCTGGATGGTCATCGATGTCGAGAGCTGGGACCGTGCCGTCGAACTGGCGGGCGAGCTCTCTGCCGCCCCGGGGCCGGGCGGCAAGCCCCTCCACGAGTGGCTGGAGGTGCGGCCGTTCCTCACCGCGCCCCCGACCATCACCGAGTGAACGAGTCCCTGCTGCGGGAACTCATTCCTGCGGTCATCGGCGTCCTCGTCCGGCGCGGAGCAGACTTCGCCTCGGCCGAGGACGCCGTGCAGGAAGCGCTGCTGCGCGCTCTGGCCCGCTGGCCCGACGAGCCGCCGCGTGACCCGAAGGGCTGGCTGGTCACCGTCGCCTGGCGCAGCTTCTTGGACCAAGCCCGGGCCGAGTCATCCCGCCGCAGACGGGAGCTCGTGGTCGACGCGGAACCCGACGCCGGTCCGGCCCCCTCCGCCGACGACACCCTCCGGCTCTACTTCCTCTGCGCACACCCCTCGCTCTCACCGGCCGCCGCAGTGGCCCTGACGCTTCGGGCGGTGGGTGGGCTGACCACGCGACAGATCGCCGCGGCATACCTGGTCCCCGAGGCGACGATGGCGCAACGGATCAGCCGGGCGAAACGACGGATCGCGGACGCCCCGCTGGATCGACCGGGCGACCTGGGCACCGTGCTGCGGGTGCTCTACCTGGTCTTCAACGAGGGATACAGCGGCGACGTGGATCTGGCGGCCGAGGCGATCCGGCTCGCTCGTCAGCTCGCCGGGATGACCGACGAGCCGGAAGTATCCGGACTGCTCGCCCTGATGCTGCTCCATCATGCTCGGCGTGACTCGCGGACGGGGCAGGACGGCCGGCTGGTGCCGCTCGCCGAGCAGGAGCGCAGCCGGTGGGACACCGCGCTGATCGCGGAGGGGGTCGCGATCCTGCAGGCGGCCCTGGCCCGGGACCGGCTGGGTGAATACCAGGCGCAGGCCGCGGTCGCCGCACTGCACGCGGACGCGCGGGACGCCTCGCAGACCGACTGGGTGCAGATCGTGGAGTGGTACGACGAGCTGCTCCGACTGACGAACAGCCCTGTGGTGCAACTGAACCGCGCGGTGGCGATCGGCGAGGCGGATGGGCCGCGGGCGGGCCTGGCGGAGCTCGCCGCGCTCGAGCCGGACCTGCCCCGACGAGCCGCCGCAGCGGCATACCTGCACGAGCGCGCAGGTGACCTCGCGGAAGCCGCGGAGCTGTATGCGGAGGCGGCGCGGACGGCGTCGAACCTGCCCGAGCGCGATCACCTCACCCGGCAGGCCGCCCGGGTGCGAGCACGGCTGCGTTCCTGACCACCGGTGGCCGGCCGGGCACGTCGCCGTCAGTCGGTCGTCGGCTCCGACCGATCGAGCTCCTCGAGCAACCAGTCGCACCACGTGATGACGTGCTGCTCGAAGGCCGCACCGCGCCGCACACTCGCGCGGTCGTAGAACGCCGGGGTGTCGGGATGGACCGGGCCCGCCTCGGCCAGCTCGGCGCCGAGCCGCTCGTAGTCGGCGAGGGCGGCCCGGTGCCTGTCCCGCTCGACCGCGATGAGGGTGCGGGCGTCGTCGGGGTCGGCCAGCCAGAGGGAGTAGAGCCGCAGGAGGAACTCGTCCCGTGTCGCCTCCGGCGGGGCGGGTGTGGTCGCCCAGGCGGTCAGCGCCCGCTTGCCTGCCGCCGTGATCGTGTACCGCTTGGTGTCGCGTGGTCCGGGTCCTGCCACGACCCGGTGCCGCACCAGCGCGTCGCCCTCCAACCGGGCCAGCTCGGGGTAGATCTGGCTGTGGCTGGCCGTCCAGAAGTAGCCGATGGGACGCCGCATCGCCTGGGCCAGCTGGTAGCCGGTCCGCGGTCGCCGAGCCAGCAGTCCGAGCAAGGCGTATCCCAGGGCAGAGGTCACCGCGCTACCCTAGCTCTATGTCGCGTCTTACATACGCGCGGACGTTGGCACTGTGCGCCGCCCTGCTGTTGGCGCTGACGACGGCGTGCGGGGTGGGACAGGACTCTTCGTCTCCCACCCAGCAGGCCGGAGCACCGACGTCTCGGTCAGCCCCCTCGCCGACCTCCTCGCCATCCTTCGACTGGAAGTCCGAATGGCCCTGTCTCAGCGACAGTTCGGCCCGGATGGTCACCCTGGACGTCTCACCGCCGCAACCGGTCGTCCTGCTCGGGAGAGGGGCACGCACCGTCGTGTTCTCGGACGAGAGCGACGAGGACCTCTGCTCATGGCTACCGCTGGCCCACACCCTCACGCGCCGCGGCTACCGGGTCGCGCTCTACGACCACTTCGGCGATCCCCGGGCCGACCTGAGCGCCGTGATCGGGTATCTCCGGACGCACGGCGCGACAGCGGTGGAACTGGTCGGTGCCTCGCAGGGCGCGAAGGCCTCGATCATGGTGGCGGCGAAGGCGCGCCCCGCTCCCGATGCCGTGGTCAGCCTGTCCGCCGAGGCCACCTTGCAAGGGACCCCGGTCGCGCCGGCCGCAGCGCGTCTGGACAGCCCGGTGCTGTTCGTGACCGCCCGGCATGACCCCTACGGGTCCACGGAGGCCACCCGGGGCTTCTACCGCTCCGCCCCCGCCGCGGCGAAACGGCTGGTGGTCGTCCCGGGGCGAGCCCACGGGACTGCGCTCCTGTCCCAGGAGAAGGTGCACGCCGCCGTGCTGCACTTCCTCGCCGACCACGCCCCGGCCGGGCAGCAGGCCTCCGCGCACGTGCCCGCGGCCTGCCCCGGCCTCACCGGGGCGCACGGACTCTGGCTGCACACCCACGGCGGCCGGCTGGAGGCCAACGTCGTGGGCTCCGGGCCCGACGGCGTCGTCTTCCTGCACGAGATCGGGAGTGCGGGCATGTGCGGCTTCGCCGACTACGCACAGTGGCTGGTCGGGCACCATCCCGGCGTGCAGGCCGTGCTGGTCGACCGCTGCGGATACGGCGACAGCACCTGCACCGAGCGCGTCGCGCACGACATCGCGGCGCAAACCGCTCCCGCGGTGCGGTGGCTGCACGCGCACGGTGCCCGGCACGTCACCCTCGTCGGCGCCTCGGGCGGCGGTATGGACGCGCTCGACGCCGCGGCGCTGGTGGCCGACGTCGACGCGCTCGTCGACATCTCCGGTGACGAGAACGACACCGGAGCCGACGACCAAGCCCTGGCCCGCCGGGTCACCGTGCCGTCCCTGCTCGCGGTGGCACCGGACGACCCGTACTGCTCGGTCTCCTCGGTGCGCGCCCTCTTCCAGAAGATCCCCGCCCAGGACAAGAAGCTGGACCTCGAGCGGCACTACCCGGGGACGCACGGATGGAACCTGCTGCTCGATCCCGCGGGTCACCCGCTACCCCTCGCCCGCACCGTCGCCGCGTGGGTTCTCGGGCAGGCCCCGTGACGCCGGTCAGGACTCCGGCAGCCGCAGCCTGATCCGGCGGAAGCCGCGGCCCTTGCTCTCCACCTTGGCGACCCGGACCTCACCGATCTGCCGAGTGGAGGCCACGTGGGTCCCGGCGTCGGCCTGCGCATCCAGCCCGGCCACGTCGATGATCCGGATCTGTTCGACCTCGGCCGGGATGAGGGACTCGGCGGTGCGCATGACGCCGGCGTCGGCCAACGCCTCCGCCCGGCTCACGATCCGGGCGGTGATGGCCCGATCCCGGGCGATCTCCTCGTTCAACGCCTGTTCGAGATCAGCCTTGAATCCCTCCGGCACCTGGTCGAGGTTGCAGTCCAACCGCCCGGAGAGGGGCTCCATGTTGGATCCCGTTGCCACCGCACCGAAGTCGCGGTAGACCACCCCGCACAGGACGTGCAATGCGGAGTGGGTGCGCATCAACGAGCGCCGCCGTTGGTCGTCGAGTCGGCCGGTCACCGACGTGCCCACCGGCGGCACCGGATCGCCTTCGACCGGCACCAACCGGTTCCCCGCGGAGACCCCTGCCACGCGCGTGAACACCCCGGACCACTCCAGGACGCCTGCGTCCGCGGGCTGCCCGCCGCCTCCAGGGTAGAACGCCGACTCGTCGAGCACGATGCCCTCGGGTGTGGCTTCCATGACGGTGGCCCGCCACGACATGGCCTCCTGGTCGCGCCAGTACAGCGGTTCGTTCATGACGTTCCACCATCTCCCTGCGCCGGTCCTTCCTGCATACGGGCACGCCAGCACCCTGTCAACCGGTCGCGTCGCCACCGCCCGAGTCCGGTATGCGGCAGAGGATCTCGCCGTGCGGGATGGCGAACCAGCTGTCGTCGCCGTCCGCCCAGGCCCGCCAGGCGCGGGACACCGCCTCCAGGTCGGCGCGCGTGGCGTGCCGGTAGGCGACCGCCTGCTCGGCGATCCGTGAGTGCAGGATGCGCTCGGCCCACATCCCGCCCCACCACGCCCGCTCCTCCGGGGTCGAGTGGCACCAGATGGACGCCGTCGGTATGACGTCCGTCGCGCCCGCGGCGTGCGCCCAGCCCAGCAGGCGGCGCCCCGCGTCCGGTTCCGCTCCGTTGTCCCGCGCCACCGCCCGGTAGATCTCGGCCCATCGGTCGAGCCAGGGATCCTCGGGCCACCAGAACGCGGCCGCGTAGTCGGTGTCGCGGGCGGCCACGACCCCGCCCGGCACGGCCAGACCAAGCATGGCGCGCAACGCGGCGACCGGGTCGGTGAGGTGCAGCAGCACCTGGTGGGCGTGCACCACGTCGAACTGTCCGAGCGACTCCGCGTCGAGCGAGGTGACGTCGGCTCGCCGGAACTCGACGTTCTCCACGCCGGCATCAGCGGCGTGGGCCCTGGCTTGCACGAGGACGTCCTCCGCAACATCGACACCGACGACCCGTCCCGGAGCGACACGGCGGGCGACGTCCACCGTGATGGTGCCGGGTCCGCACCCCACGTCGAGCACGTTCAGTCCCGGCCGCAGGTGCGCCGCCAGGTAGGCGGCGGAGTTGTCCACGGTGCGCCAACGCTGGGAGCGCACCACGCTGTCGGCGTGCCCCTGGCCGTATCGTCGCTCCGCCGTCGTCATGTCCGCACCGTAGGCCGACCTCTCACATCCCGCGACGACATTCTCGCGATCCGAGACGCTGGAGCACACGCCGCTCGGCTAGCGTGGCTCCGTGCCCACACCGAAGGTTCGCATTGCCGTCGCCATGCTCGTGCGCGACGGCCGGGTGCTCATGGTGCACCGTCACCCCCGACGCGAGTGGTATGCGGACTGCTGGGACCTCGTCGGTGGTCACCTCGAGGACGGTGAGACCCCGGAGGACGCGGTGCGCCGGGAGTGTCTGGAGGAGATCGGCGTCGAGGTGCGCGACGTCATACCGATCACCCTGTCCACCAGCGACCCCGGCCTCGAGATGCACTCCTTCCTCGTCCGGTCATGGGAGGGCGAGCCGGCCAATGTGGCGCCCGAGGAGCACGACGACCTGCGCTGGTTCGAGCCCGAGGAGCTGGCGCACCTCGTCGTGGCGGACGAGGCCTCCCTGCCCGACATGCTGGCGCTCCTCTGACCGGTCGCCGCGAGACCCGTCGCGGCCCTCGGGACGGCGAGCCTCAGAAGACCTCGCCGTACGGCGTCCACAGGGCCAGACCGCCGTTGTCCAGCTGCCGGTCGTTGAGCCGGTCGATCACCTGGATGTAGGTGAGGTACCGCGCCATCGCGGCTCGCGACTGCAACCGGTACGGCCTCGGCAAGGGGGCCGCGAGCTCCCCGGGCACGTAGCGGCGCATCAGCCGCTGCGCGGCCCGCTGGGCGCGCCGGTCGTGCTCGTAGGTGTTGTCCAACTCGAGGCGCCCTCGTTCGGTCGCGTAGTCGTAGAACTCGTACTGGAACGTGTCGGGATCGACGTGCGCGGTGGCGCCGTGCCATCCCGCGTAGACCGCCACCTTGTACTCCTCGGTGCGCATCGCGTAGATGTGCAGGGGAGAGTTGTTGTAGTTCAGGGCGCTGGGGGCGTGCTCGTTGGTCGACAGCAGCACGTGGTGCCGGCCGTGGGCTCGCCGGCTGCGCAGCATCGGCATCAGGTCGTGCCGCTCGTGGTAGATCCGAGCCAGGTCGCCGCGCATCCACGACCGGTCGCCGTGCCCGAGCGTCACGAGCATCGGCAGCACGTCCACGCTGCTGGTCTGCCCGGTGCGTAGCCGATCCGTGTCACCGGTGAACCGGCCCGTGGGGTCGGCCACGATCAGCGGGATGTGGAACGCCTCCTCGTAGGCGGTGCCGAGCTTGCCCGAGACCATCCCGTGCGCACCGGCGAACTCGCCGTGGTCGGAGGTCATCACGAACACCGTGTTCTTCGCGACCTCGCGCGGGATCGAGCGCAGCACGGTCCCGATGTTGGCGTCCACCATGGACAGCACCTGCGTGTAGGAGTCCAGCGCACGCTCCCAGTAGCCCCACGGCGCGTAGGCCACGTTCCGGTCGGGGTCGGATCCGGTTCCGTAGGGCCGTAGTTCGTAGTCGGTGCGGTCATGGTGGCGGTCGGTCACACCGCCCCAGACGAGCGACTGGAACTGCCGCACGAACGTCTGCGTCGTGGGCTTGTCGGCCAGGGCCCGTTGCGGCTCCCAATTGGGTGGGATCACCGGGTAGCCGCGACGCGGTGGCGTCGACTCGGCGTCGACCTGCGTCCAGCTGCGCTGGGGGGTGAGGCCGGCCTCCTCATACAGGGCGTTGTATTTGTCCGCCTCGGTGCCGGCCCAGAAGAACTGCTTGTCGTGTGGATTGACGAAACTGACGGTCAGGCAGAACGGCGACTGCCCTCGTTTGCGGGTGCTCAGCCACGCAGCGGCTTGGCGTGCGATGTCGGCGTCGAAGTTGTAGCCGTCCCCGTTGTTGCCCACGATGTCCGGCTCCGTCAGACCATCGAAGCCGTAGGCCTCGAGGTATCCGGGGGAAAGGTTCGAATCCTCGTCCGGCGAGGGAGAGAGATGCCATTTGCCGACATAGGGGGTCTCGTACCCCGCGTGACGAAGCAGCCGACCGTAGGTGGGGAAGCCGCGTCCCATCGCGGGGGACGGCACGGGAGCAGTGCGCGTGCCGGTGCGGGTCTGCAACAGCCAGTTCTGCAGCGGGTACAGGCCGGTCACGAAACAGGCCCGGCCAGGGCTGCAGGCCGCGCCAGCGGTGTAGTGACGGCCGAATTTCACTCCATTCGACCAGAGTTCGTGAAGATGTGGCATGTAGCGCCGCAGGAACTCACCGGGCGTGTGCACACCGCGCGGGAAGACCTGCGGGAAGCGCATCTCGTCCACCACGATGAAGACGATGTTGGGCTGCCGGTAACGATGGTGTCGAGACGCCACCGTCGGCCGTTCGGCCGCATCGGCCCGCTGGTCGAACAGCCCGGGCAGGGCAAGGCTTCCGGCCGCGACTCCCCCGGCCATCGCCGCTCCGGTCAGGAAGGTGCGTCGGTCCACGCCGCGCTCGGCATCACCCGGGACCTGGGGTGGTTCAGTCATGGGGAAGTCCTTTCGATCCGCTGAGGCAGCCCGCCATCGGGGCGCTCGCCAGTGTTGTGGCACGGGGACCCGCCCGTCCCTAGGGAACGTCCCTAGACCTGTGACCTAGGGTCGGCCGGGCCCGGCCCTCGACCGCTGATCGAGACGTGCCCCTCGGTTCCCCCAGATGCGCTGACAGGAGGTCGAACCGGCGGTAGCGTCGAGAGGTCCCGATGCGATCGCGCGGGACGCCCGGAGAGCTGGTCGGATCGCAGATGGCTGGTGGTCTGTCGAAGCGGTTGGTCGGCCGCGACGACGAATGGCACGCGTTGGCGGACGCCTTGGCCGCGGCACGCACCGGGCATCCCCACGTCGTGTTCGTCGAAGGTGCCCCCGGTATCGGCAAGACCGCACTACTGCGCGCCTTCCGCGAGGAGGTGCCCGGAGCACGAACGCTGTGGGCGAGCGGCGACGAAGAGGAAGCCACGCTGGAGTACGGGGTCATCGAGCAGTTGTGGTCGTCCGTGCCGCCGTCGATGCGCGACGTCACCGGTCCGGCGCCCGGGCGGGACGGCCTGGCCGTCGGAGCCGACCTGCTCTCCGCCTTCGGTCTGCTCGAGCAGCAGGGCACGCTCGTGGTGGTCGTGGACGACCTGCACTGGGCGGATCCCAGCTCGGCCCGAGCGCTGTTGTTCGTGCTGCGGCGACTGCGCCGGGATCCGTTGCTCGTCGTGCTCTCGGCGCGACCGGAGGGTCTGACCAATCTCGGTGCGAGTTGGGCTCGCCTGCTTGCTGATCCGAGACTGGTGGAGGTGCTTCGCCTGTCTGGCCTGAATGGTGTCCAGGTCACCGAGCTGGCCGCAGGGGAGGGCGTCAATCTGTCGGCGGCCGCCGGAGAGCGGCTCCGCGGCCACACGGAGGGCAACCCGCTCTACGTCCGCGCACTGCTGAACGAGATCCCGACGAGCCGGCTGCTGCACGACACGGGCGACCTGCCCGCCCCGCACTCCTACGCGGCAACCGTCCTTGCCCGACTCGCTGAGCTGGACGCTGCTGCCCAGCAGGTGGTGGCGGCCCTGGCGGTGCTCGGCAACCACGCCCCGTTACGGACCGTGACGGCGACAGCCGGGCTGGCGGGCGGGGTCGGAGGTGTCGAGCGCGCCGTCGAGGCCGGGCTGTTGCGCATCGACGGTGCCGGGCCGGGTGCCGAGGTCGAGTTCGTCCACTCGCTGATCCGGGCGGCCGTCTACGACGACCTGGCCGGGTCCAGGCGACGAGCCCTGCACGCAGCCGCCAGCCGCGCGGTCGACGAGCGCAGTGCGCTCCGGCACCGCGTCGCCGCCGCCGGCGAGGTGGACCGCGAGCTGTCGCGGCGGTTGTGCCGGATGGCGGAGGGCGAGCTCACCGGAGGCACCTTGCCCCAGGCCGCCGTCTACCTGGAGCTCGCCTCCCGGGTGGAGTCGGACGCAAGCCTGGCGAACAGCTACCTCCTCCGTGCGGCCGAGCTGCTGCTCATCGCCGGCGACGTCGACGCCGTCGTGGGCTACGTCGATCGGGTCCGCGCCGCCCCCGACACCACCGAGCAACGCTACGTCAGCGCTCTGCTCGACCTGCTGCAGGGCGACCTCCCCTACGTCGCGGAGCAGCTGACACTGCTGGCGCGTCAGACATCCCCCGCGGACGAGCCCGAGCTGTATGCACGGATCGCCGCCGGAATCGCCTTCCTACACTCGATGTTCGGCGATGACGACGTGGCCGTCGGCTGGGCCACGCAGGTCCTCTCGACCCGGCAACGTCCGGACACCGCCGACTACCTGGCTCGGGAGGCCACGGCCTGGGGCTGTGCCCGGACCGGGCGGGTCGACGATGCCCTGGAGGTGCTGGCCGATCGCGACGGCCACCGGGTACAGCAGGCGCCGTTCGGGACCATGCTGCTCGTCGCTCGAGGGGTCATCCAGGGGTGGAGTGGCCGCCCGAGTGCCATCGACGACCTCCGGACGGTCGAGCGCCGCCTTCGGCGTGGAGTGCCCGTGTCGGACATCGTCGTCGTCCAGGCCTACGCCGCGTTGGCGGAGGCGGAGGTGCGGGCCGACCTCTGGCACGAGGCTGCCGCTCACGTGGAACTGGCCGTCTCGCTCGGCCAGGACCTGGGCCACGGGTGGCACCTGCCCTACGCACACCAGGTCGGTGCCCTGCTGCATGCGGCCCGTGGCCAGGACCAGATCGCCGCCGCGCACGTCGAGGCGTCGCGAGCCGCCGCCGGCCTCGGCTCGGCAGCACGAGAGGGGCCGGCCCACGCGGCACTCGCCGAGGCCCACGGCGCGTGGGCGCGGGCGGACTGGCCCACGGTCGCTGCCGCGCTGCGTCCCTTCACCACCCCCTCGTGGCAGGTGTGGGCGGACCACCCGAACTTCGCCTCCTGGCGGGCACGGCTCGCCGAGGCCCGTATCGGGCAGGGGCGGCCCGATGAGGCCCTGCCCCTCGTGGACGACCTTGCCGGACAACACGGATGGGGCGGCGTCCAGCCGGCCGACGTGGCACGTTTGCGGGCCTTGGCGCTGCAGGGAGCCGGCGACTGGACCGCCGCCCGGGAGTCCTATGCCAGGGCCGCCGAGGACGTCGCCGTGACCTCGACGTTCTCGGAGGCGCTCCTGGCGCTGGACCACGGGCGCTTCCTCCGGCGCGCCGGCGGGGCCAGCCCTCTGCCTTGTCTCCGCTCTGCGCGGCACGTGTTCGAGCGGCTCGGGGCGGCTCCCTTCCGTGCAGCCTGTGATGCCGAGCTGGCGGCGGCAGGAGCCGAGCCCACGTCCGCCACAGTTCCGTGGGCGAGCCTGTCGGCGCTGACCGCACGCGAGCAGGTGGTCGCCCGCCTGGTTGCTCAAGGGGCGACGAACCGGGAGGTGGCGGCGCAGCTCTATCTGAGCGTCAAGGGTGTCGAGTACCACCTCGGCAACGTCTTCGCCAAACTCGGCATCACCTCGCGCCGTCAGCTGCGCCCCTTGGCGCCCCACCCCGGCTCCGGCGCCAGGGACTAGGGCTTTTCCCTAGGGACTTCCCTCGCCCCGCGGAGCACGCTGGTGCGCGTGACCCGCTTGAGCATGCAGGTGTCGCGTCGTGGAGACCACTACCACGGCTCCTTGACCAGGACGGGCGACCAGGTGTGCCTGCCGTTCTCCGGCCTGCTCGAACTGATCGCCGTGCTCGAACGGCTCACGACATCGGAGCCCGAACCGGACCCCGGTGGCGGTGCGAGTGACCCGGAGGTGCCGGATGCATGAGTTCCTGGGGCGACTCGGCAGGTTCTGTGCCCGTCGAGGCCCAGTGGTGGTGGTGGCCTGGTTGGCGATCCTGCTGGCCCTGCTCGGCCTCCGGTCGGCCTTCGGCGGAACGTTCTTCAACGACTACTCCGTGCCCGGCAGTCAGTCATCCCGGGGGCTCTCGGTCCTCCAGTCGCAGTTCCCCTCCCATGGTGGCTATGCCGGGCAGATCGTCTTCCACGCCCGCCAGGGCACCCTGACTGATCAGGCCACGGCCATCAACACCGCGATGGCCAATGTCGCCAAGCTGCCGAATGTGGTGGCGGCCAGCAGTCCACTGACGTCCGACCCTCCCCGCGTGTCGAAGGACGGCACGATCGGTTACGGCACCGTCTCGTTCAGCGTGGTCCCCGCCTCCCTGGGTCAGGACTACCTGACCAAGCTGGATCACGCGGTGGCTCCGGCGCGGTCTGCCGGGTTGCAGGTCGAGTACGGTGCCGGGGCCGGCCAGATCGGTCAGCAGGCCAGCGACCGCACCTCCGAAGCGATCGGTCTGTCCTGCGCGCTCCTGCTGTTGTTGTTCATGTTCCTGTCCATCGCCGCAGCGCTCATTCCGCTGGTGTCCGCCCTCTTCAGCGTTCTCGCCGGCCTCTCGTTGGTCGGTTTGCTCGCCGCGGCCACCAACTTCCCCACCACCGCACCGACGGTGGCCACTCTGCTCGGGCTGGGGGTCGCCATCGACTACGGCCTGTTCATGGTCGCTCGGCACCGCGAGCACGTGGACGAGGGCGCCGACGTCATCAACTCGGCCGGCGAAGCCACCTCCACCTCAGGAAGCGCGGTGGTGGTCGCCGGCGGCACGGTCGTGGTCGCCATCCTCGGGCTCTACGTCTCCGGTGTCCCGTTCGTCGGGGCGATGGGCGCCGCCTCGGCGATCGTCGTGGCCGTGGCGATCCTGGCCGCGCTGACGCTGACACCGGCGTTCATGGGCGTAGCAGGACGCAACGTGCGCGCCATCGCCCGGTATCGCCGCTCGCACCCTGTCGATGAGGCGGCGCACGAGCACAGCGCGTTCGCCCGGTGGGGCACCAGGGTCAGCAACCGCCCCTTGCCCTGGGCCATCGCCTCGCTGGTCGTCCTGGGCCTGCTGATCGTGCCGATGTTCTCGTTGCGGCTGGGACAGCTGGACGCCGGCACGAACCCCACCACTGACAGCAGCAGGCGTGCCTACGACCTCGTCGCCAAGGGATTCGGCACCGGTGCGAACGGGCCCCTGTCCGTCGTGGTCTCGCTGCCCGACCAGTCCAGCCAGGATGACCAGACCCTGCTGACAGACCTCCAGTCGACGCTGTCCTCGACCTCGGGCGTCGCGTCGGTGAGCGCCCCGTCCGTGAACCAGAGCGGCAACACGGCTGTCCTCAACGTGATCCCGACGACATCGCCGCAGGACTCCGCGACCTCGGACCTGGTGGACCACCTGCGCGACTCGGTCCTGCCGAAGGTGCACGCCACGACCTACGTGGCGGGGACCACCGCCGGCTACGTGGACTTCACCGAGAAGACGGCGCAGCGGATGCCCTGGCTGATCCTGGCCGTCGTCGCGCTGTCCTTCCTGCTGCTGACCACGGCCTTCCGCTCCGTCGTGATCGCCACCAAGGCGGGCATCCTCAACCTCATCTCGGTGGGCGCCGCCTACGGAGTGATGGTCGCGGTCTTCCAGTGGCAGTGGGGTTCGCAGCTCATCGGGATCGAGGAGAGCCTGCCGATCCCGGCCTTCGTGCCGATGTTGATGTTCGCCATCGTCTTCGGTCTGTCGATGGACTACGAGGTCTTCCTCATCTCCCGGGTGCACGAGGCGTGGACCAAGACCGGCGACTCGCATCGCAGCGTCGCCATCGGCATCGGCGGCACGGCGCGGGTGATCACCACCGCCGCGGCGATCATGGTCGTCGTCTTCACCAGCTTCGTGCTGGACGACGACCCCACGGTCAAGATGCTGGCGGTCGGCATGGCCGTGGCCGTGCTCATCGACGCCAGCGTGATCCGGATGGTGTTCGTCCCCGCGATCATGTCGCTCCTCGGGGAGCACGCTTGGTGGATGCCACGTTGGCTGGACCGGATCACGCCCCACATCGACATCGAGGGTTCATCCTCGCCGACACCCGACCAGCCCCTGTCCGTGCTGCCGCCTCCCTCGAGCGAGGATCAGGAGCCCGACTTGGCCGAGCGGTGACGCGCGACGCGCGCGGGTGTCCACGCGTCATGCCGGCCGGTGGGTCAGTCTCGCTCGCGCAGGGCGTAGGTGAGCACGGCGTTGCCGGTCGGGGTGATCGTGCTGTCGACGAGGCGCAACCGGGTGAGCGGCACCGAGTCGTCGAACAGCCGTCGACCCTCGTTGGTGGCGACCGGGTGCACCGTGAAGGTGAGAGCGTCGATCACGCCAGCGGTGAAGAGCGACCGAACGGTCTCGACGCCACCCGCGACGGTGATGCCTCCGCCGCTGCCGCTCCGCAGCTGCTCGACGTAGGCGACCGGATCACCTTCGATGAGCGTGGAGTTCCAACCGAGGTCACCCGGGAGCGTGCTCGAGATGACGTGCTTGCGGACCGGGTTGATGAACTGGCCGAAGGGGTCCTCGGCGCCCGGCCAGTACTCCGACCACTCGGACCAGAGCTTGCGGCCGATGATGACGTCCTCGACGCCGGCGATCGCCCGACCCATGAGCTCGCCCTCGGCCTCGCCGAACGCGTCGAACTGGAACCGGTCGGGTCCCTCGACGACCCCGTTGACGGATGAGAACAGGTGCGCAGTGACGGTGCGGGACATCGGTGCTCCTTCGGTCGGTGGGCGACGCAGGTTGCGCGTCACCCAGTCTGACCTGTGCCTGCAGCGGAAGTCATCGGGCGCCGGCCGCCGCCGACCGTTCCACTACACCCTCTCGGCGCTCCCCTGACCGACCAGCCGCCGAGCCGACACCACCCCGGGACCGAGCCGAGTCAGCTCGGTCATCAGCGCGTCGGCTGCGGCATG
Source organism: uncultured Ornithinicoccus sp. (assembly GCA_964425155.1). Taxonomy (GTDB): domain Bacteria; phylum Actinomycetota; class Actinomycetes; order Actinomycetales; family Dermatophilaceae; genus Segeticoccus. The sequence continues at coordinate 20,797 of CAYRLV010000008.1, forward strand.
CACCTCCTCGTCGGTCACCGGTGCGAGCACATCCAGGACGAACAGGGCCGTGCTGGTCTCCGGAGTGAGCTGGGTGCGACGGCCTTGACGCCAGTTCCAGCGCCGGCAGGTCACGCCGCGGTCGTCCCGCCACACGACCTCGCCGGGCTCGGGGTGGTCGACCACCGGAGCGCCGTCGGCGACGGTGTCGAACGGCTCGCTCCCGTCGGCGCGCACGAGCCGCGGCGGCCCCGCATACCGGTCGAAATCCTCCCCGCCGAGCGGAATCTCGTGCAACACGCTGATCGCGTTGTAGAGGTCGGTGAGCCGGTTGACCCGGGGCAACCCGTCGGGCGCCCGGCGCACGAGGGCCTCGAGGCTGTTGCGCGTGCGCTGGGGCTTGGCGCCGAAGGCCCGGTAGGCGTCGCGCCAGGCGGCGACGTGCGGCAGCTCGACGACGGCGAGGTCCCGCAACCGGTCGGTCGCGTGCTGCTCTGCGCGGCGCAGCAGGTCTTCGCTCTCGTCGTTCCCGCTACCCGCCGCCAGCCCGTCGACGACCATCAACAGCGCGCGGTAGTCGGGTCGCAGGGCCAACACCTCGGCGTCCACGGACGCGCCCGCGAGGTAGCCGGAGAGGTCGCTGGCGTCGGGCATGGAGGTCCTCCTGGTGGTGGCCGGTCACGGACGGAGCGTCGGGCTGGATCGAGGCTATCGACGGCCACGGAGGTCGCGCCCCGGGTGCCACGGGCGTCACCGGTCGGGCCAGCTCAGGTCCAGGCCCAGCCACTGCGCCAGGGCAACGATCTCGGATCGGACCTTGCTCTCCATCGCCGAGGTGAACGGCACGTCCTCGTGGATCGCGTGCACCCGCAGCACCCCCGCGCGCCGGTCGGCGGTCGCGTCGACCTTGCCGACCAACCGGTCCCCGTGCAGCACGGGCATCGCCCAGTAGCCCCAGCGCCGCTTGGCAGCGGGCTTGTACATCTCGAGCTGGTAGTCGAACTCGAACAGGTCCGCCATCCGTTCCCGGTCGAAGACCAGCCGATCGAGGGGCGAGAGCACTGCGCTGCGTCCCCGGAAGGAGCCCTCCAGGTATGCGGGGTCGAGGCGCCACTCGCCCTTGGTCCCCTCGACGACGGCCGGCTCACCGACCGGCCCGAGGTCGTGCGGCTCGCGCTGGGTCTTGAGGATCCGGGTCCGGGCCAACCCGAGGGAGTGCAGCAGGCGCGAGCTCCGGATCCGGAGGGCCTCCTCCAACGGCACCGTCGTCCCGTCCGGGTAGACCCGCTCGGCGAGGTCCCACACCGGGTTCCTGCCGTCCCGGCCGGCCAGTGCGACCTCACCGCGACGGACCATCTGGTGCAACAGGATTCGCAGGCTGCGGTTGTTGTTCCAACCGCTGGACTCCCAGGGGACCAGCGTCGAGTCCGGCAGCGCCGCGCTCGGCAGCGGCCCGTCGTCGTACAGCACCTGCAGGATGTCGCGGCGGGCGTCGTCGTTGGCGGCCACCCAGTCCCGCGCCTCCTCCTGCCACGGCTGCATCGGGCCGGTCCCCCGCCACAGCTCCATCTCGGCGCGGAAGAGCGGGAGGTCCTCCGCAGGGCGCAGACCCGCCTCCATCTCCACGAGTCTCCCGTCGGCCACGGCCTCGTCGAGATCGCCGAGGTGGTAGCCGGGGCCGAGGCGACTCCAGGCGACGAGCTCGGCGCTGGGCGCCACCGCGGCGGTGGGTTCGACCTGCAGCAGCGTCAGGTGGCGCACGACGTCGAGCAGGTCACCCGGTCGGGGCGCCGACAGCAACTGGGCCCGGACGGCGATGCGACGTGCCTGCGTGCGGGTCAGCCGGTGTGGTGCGGTCACGAGTCGCGCAGTGCCTCGACCAGCGAGCGCACCGTCGGCACCGGGATGTCATGGGCCTCGGCGGCGCGCAGCACCGCTCCGCCGATGGCGTCGAGCTCGAGCGGGCGGCCGCTCTCGAGATCGCGCAGCATCGACGACTTTCCCTCGGCACGAAAGCGATCCATCAGGTCGAGAATCGGCTCGACGTCGGACGGGCCACCCGCGGCACCGCTGACCGCGGCGACCTCCCGAGCGGTGGCCACCAGCTCGTCGCGGTGCGTCGTGCGGACCTCGCCGGCCGTGGCACGGTAGCGGGTGGTGAGCAGGGCGAGGGTGGCCAGGAAGGACAACTTCGACCAGAGGATGGTCGGCTCGTCCAGGTCACTGACCACCTCGAACCCGGTGGCCGCCACGTCGTCGGCCACCGGGCGAATCCGACCAGCGGGCACGGTGTCGCTCGCCAACGAGAGCCGGCCGATGGAGCCCTCCTGGTCGATGACGCCCGGGGAGACCCGGTTCGACTCCACATGGATGACGCCGGCCACGACGCTGGCCGGATCGTACTGACGCCGAAGCATCGCGACGTGGTCCACGCCGTTGAGGAGCGGGATCACCAGCGCCCCACCCAGCGCACTGCGCGGTAGGCGGGCCAGGGCCTCGGCCAGCCCGGTCGCCTTGGTGGTGATGAAGCACGCGTCCACCGCACGGTCCAGGACGGTCGTGGCGTCGACGCCGGTGGTGAAATCGCCGAACAGGTCGCTGTGCACACGGATCCCGTGCTCCTTCAGGTGCGCGGCGGTCTCGTCCCGCGCGATGCAGGTCACCTGGTGCCCCTGCCTGCCGAGGACCGCCGCGAGCAGTCCACCGACACCTCCCGGGCCCAGCACGGCATACGACGTCATGGGGCAACCTTGCTCTCCCTCCGACGGAGGGGCAAGCCCTCCTCGGAGTCGTCCGGAGCACGCGCCGGCCCGGACGCTGGGCCGCCAACGACCCCGGGCACAGCACTAGCATCGCAGTCATGACGACCGACCAGACCAGCCTGCCGCCCTTTCACCTCGCCATCCCGGTGCACGACATCGCGGCCGCCCGGCACTTCTACGGCGAAGTGATGGGTTTCTCCCGCGGACGCTCGGACGAGCGGTGGACCGACTGGAACATGGCGGGCCACCAGGTGGTCACGCACCAGGTCGACGGGCACCGCGCCCCGGTCGCCGGCACCAACCCGGTGGACGGCCACGACGTGCCGGTGCCGCACTTCGGGCTGGTGCTCAGTGTCGAGCGGTTCCGGGAGCTGGCCGACCGGCTGACCGCCCAGGGCACCGAGTTCGTCATCGAGCCCTACGTCCGGTTCGAGGGGACGCCGGGCGAGCAGTGGACCATGTTCTTCCTCGACCCCTCGGGAAACGCCTTGGAGTTCAAGGCGTTTCAGGACCAGAGCCAACTCTTCGCGCTCTGACGCCCGGCTCGGGGCGGAGACTTGCCGAGTGGTCGAGTCGGGGGCGACACGGCGTCACCCCAGATGGAAGGTCGGGACCACACCGAGGCCGCTGAGCACTCCGACCACACTCAGCAGGAGGCAGGCGGCCAGAGCCGACCACAGCCAGGCGCTCCGACGGCGAACCCCGACGACGCTGAGGCCGAGGGCTGCCCACAACACGCCCTCGACCAGGAACCAGGGCTCGTTGAGCAGCAGGTCCTGGAGGTCCGCCACCCGCCGGTCCACGGAGAGCCACACCGAGCTCGGCAGTCGCGTGGGATGCAGGCCGGTCACGCTGAACATCCGCAGCGTGCCGTCCACCACGGCGTGCATGCTGCACCCGACGGCCACCAGCCAAGCGATCGTCGCCACCACCCACGGCGAGACGCGAAGGCGCACCAGCACCGGTGGCAGGACCGCGGCCAGCAGGATGACCGCGGCGCCGACCGCGTTGACGAAGCGAAACTGCGACTCCGAGCGTGGCACACCGATCATCCCGAACGTGCCGCCCACCGCGTAGTAGGCGCGGTAGCAGGCGTAGGCCAGTGCCCAGACGGCGAGAGCCAGGGCAAGGCGCCTGGACGCGTCACTCCATCCAGGCCCGCCCGTGCGCCCGGCTGGTTGCCGGCGATGGGGCGCCACCGCATACTCCACTCAGGTCACCTGGTCCGTTCTCGGCGTGCCGGTCGACACGGCTGGATCTGCTGATTTCCGCCTCCCAGTCTCGTGACTCCCTCAGAGCCGCGCGTCACCCGCAGGTCGCGTGCCCCTCATCCTGGAGGATGACCTCCGGCCGGCGCTCGCCGGCGCCCTGGGACGGCCTCGGACCACCGGCCCGGAACCGGCTTGACCCTGACGCAGCGTCAACCCTGCACGCTCGTCCCATGACCACCACACCAGCCATCGAGATCGTCGGGTTGACCAAGTCCTACGGCGATCACCAGGTGCTCGAGGGCGTCGACCTGAGCGTCCCGCGGGGCTCCCTGGTTGCCCTCCTCGGCTCCAACGGGGCGGGCAAGACCACGCTCGTGAAGATCCTCGCCACCCTGCTCAAGGCCGACGGCGGATCGGCCACCGTGAACGGACACGACGTCACGACCCAACCCGCCGAGGTCCGCGGATCCCTCAGCCTCACCGGTCAGTTCGCCGCCGTCGACGAAGTGCTGACCGGACGGGAGAACCTCGTGCTCATGGCCGAGCTGCGCCACCTCGAGGACCCGGACCGGATCGCCGACACCCTGTTGGCGCGGTTCGCGCTGACCGGCGCGGCCGACCGGAGGGCCGCGACCTGGTCGGGCGGCATGCGACGCCGCCTGGACATCGCCATGAGCCTGGTCGGCGACCCACCCGTGCTCTTCCTCGACGAACCGACGACGGGTCTCGATCCGCAGTCACGGATCGACACCTGGGACCTGGTCCGGGAGCTCGCCGGCCGCGGCACGACCGTCTTGCTCACGACGCAGTACCTCGAGGAGGCCGAGCAGCTCGCGGACCGGATCGCGATCCTGCACGGGGGCCGCATCATCGCGGACGGCACCCTCAGCGAGCTCCAGCAGCTGCTCCCGCCGGCCAAGGTCGAGTACGTCGAGAAGCAGCCGGACCTCGAGGACATCTTCCTCGCCGTGGTCGGCGCCGGGACCGAGCGGCAAGGGAGTCACCGATGACCACGCACGCACTCCGAGACACCAGGGTCTTGGTGAAGCGGTCCCTGCGCCACGTCCTGCGCAGTCCGGACACGATCATCACCACCGCCGTCACGCCGATCGCCATGCTGTTGCTCTTCGTCTACGTCTTCGGGAGTGCGATGCGGATCGGTGGCGGCAACTACGTCGACTACCTGCTGCCGGGGATCTTGCTGATCACCGTCGCCTCCGGCGTCGCCTACACCGCCTTCCGGCTCTTCACCGATGTCTCGAGCGGCATCGCCGAACGCTTCCAGTCGATGCCGATCGCGAGATCCGCCCTGCTGTGGGGTCACGTGCTCACCTCCGTGGCGGCCAACCTGGTCTCGCTGGCGCTGGTCCTCCTGGTCGCCCTGGCCATGGGCTTCCGCTCCAGCGCGGGGCTCCTCGCGTGGCTGGCCGTGGCCGGCATCCTGGTGCTCTTCACCCTGGCCCTGACCTGGCTCGCCGTGATCCCCGGGTTGACGGCGCGGTCCGCCGATGGGGTCAGCGGGTTCTCCTACCCGCTCATCTTCCTGCCGTTCGTCAGCTCGGCCTTCGTACCCACCGCCGGCATGCCCGGGCCGGTCCGCTGGTTTGCCGAGCACCAGCCGGTCACCTCGATCGTCGACACCGTCCGCGACCTGTATGCGGTGCAGCCGGTCGGCAACGAAGGCTGGCTGGCCCTCGCGTGGTGCGTCGGTCTGCTGCTGGTCTCCTACGCACTCGCGATGCGCACCTACCGTCGCAAGTTCGCACAATAGTGTCGTGTTGACGATCGGCCAGCTCGCCTCATACGCGGGCGTGACGGTGCGCGCGGTGCGGCACTACCACGCCAAGGGACTGCTCCCCGAACCGGAGCGCGACCACTCCGGCTATCGGCGCTACGGAGCCGCCGCAGTGGTCGAGCTCGTCAAGATCCGCACCCTGGCCGACGCCGGGGTGCCCCTGTCGCGAGTGCGCGAGCTGCTCGCGGCGGGCGACGACGAGTTCGCCGCAGCGGTCACCGACATCGACCGGCGCCTGCGTGGCGAGATCCGAGAACGGCAACGGCACCGGCAGCAGATGGCGAGGCTGGCGGCCGGCGACAGTCTCGCGTTGCCCGCGGACGTGGTCGCCTACCTCGATCGTATGCGGGAGCTCGGGTTCCGGGAGCAGCTCATCGAGGTCGAGCGCGACAGCTGGATCCTCATCGCCGCACAGCTCCCCGACGAAGTTCCCGCCCTCATGCGGGTCAAGCGGGCCCAGATCGAGGACGAGTCCCTGCGCCGCCTCTACCTCGACATCGGTGATGTCGCCGACTGCGCACCCGATGACCCACGCCTGCCCGCGCTGGCCGATCGGGTTGCGGCGTTCATCGAAGCCGCTGCCGCGAAGAGCGAGACGCTGGCGGCCGAGGCGATGACCGACTTCCCACCCGTGGACGACGACCTGGTCGCCCTGCTCGACGCGGCGTTCCTCGAGTCCTTCCCGTGCGCCCCGCGCCTGCTCGAGCTGCTCGAGGAGCGCGGCTGGACGGGCTGGACCGACATCCGGCGCAAG
>CAYRLV010000009.1:0-21457 GCA_964425155.1 uncultured Ornithinicoccus sp.
CAGGTCGTGGTCGGGAGGGGCTGATCGGCTCCGTCTGGGGTGATGCGGTCCCCAGATCGTGGTCGTGCCGGGGGGCGACGTCGCGCAAACTCCGCCGAGCATGTCGAGAACGGTGCAGCGACTCCGACGTCTTTCGTGTGAGGGTGAGAGCCACTCTGCACACGAAGCCAAGGAGCCACCGTGAAGTTCGTCATCCTGATCCATTCCAACCCGCAGCCCTGGGGACACCCGACCGCCGACTACGTGCCGGAGTTCCAGGCGCTGCCGAAGCAGCAGCGCGAGCAGATGATGGCCGACTTCGACGCCATGCTCGGAGAGCTGTCCCGGTCGGGCGAGCTGGTCGGCGGGGAGGCGCTGGGCGACCCCAGGGCGGCCCGGCTGTACCGGTGGACGGACGGCGAGGCGCTGTCCACCGACGGCCCCTACGCCGAGGCCAAGGAGCACCTCGCCGGGTTCTTCCTGCTGGACGTGGAGTCCCGGGAGCGGGCCGAGGAGCTGGCCGTGCGGTTCGCCGGTCCGGGAGACACCGCCGAGCTCCGACCCGTCATGTGACCGGGCGCCGGCCGCCGCGCGCCGAGCGGGTCGCGGCTCAGGGTGCCCACGGGGCCCGGTCGGAGTGCGCAACTCGCACCTGCTCGACGAACCGTCCCCGGTCGACCACGTGCCGGGAACCGGTCGCCGGGTCGGTGACCTGGACGGTCCCGGCGGCCACCTCGGCGTCACCGATCACCGCGATCAGGGCGTCGCGTCGCTTGCGGCTGCTGCGAATTCGCGAGCCAAGCGAGCCCTCGACCTCGAGCCGCGGCCGCACGCCGGCGGCGACCAGCCCGTCATACAGGGCACGGGTCGCGTCGTCGTGCTCCGGCGCGACGGGCAGCAGGCAGACCTGCACCGGCGCGAGCCACAGCGGGAGGCGACCCTGATAGTGCTCGAGCAGGCTGGCCACGACACGCTCCATCGCTCCCACGGTGCCGCGATGGATCATCATCACGTGCGGCCGGGAGCCGTCGGCCGCGTCGTAGCGCAGGTCGAACCGCTCCGGCTGGTTGAAGTCGAGCTGCACGGTCGCGATGGACTCCTCGTGCCCGCGCCCGTCGCGCACCTGCAGGTCGAGTTTCGGCCCGTAGAAGGCCGCCTCACCCGCCGCCTCGACCAGGGCCAGCCCGCGACCGGCCAGGTCCACCCGTCGCGCTGCGTCGCGCAACGCCTCGTCCGCGTCGGCCCACTGCTGCGCCGACCCCAGGTATGCGGGGCCGTCACCCCGCCGGGACAGGCGCACGTAGTCGACCGGCAGGCCGAGGATCCGCTGCGCCTCGAGCGCGGAACGCAGCGCGCGGCACGCCTCGTCGGCAACCTGGTCCGGGCGGCAGAAGACATGGGTGTCGTCCAGGTTGATCTGGCGCACGCGGCTGAGACCGGAGAGCACACCGGAGCGTTCGGACCGGAACATCGGCGCCAGCTCGTTCAGCCGCACGGGCAGCTCGCGGTAGGAGTGCTGCGACGCGGCGTAGATGAGCGCATGGTGCGGGCAGTTCGCGGGCCGCAGCACCAGTTCGTCCTCGCCGATCGGAATCGGGGGGAACATGTCGTCGGCGAATTTCGCCCAGTGGCCGGACCGTTCGAACAGGGCCCGTTTGCCCAGCACGGGCGAGTAGACCCCTCGGCAACCGTCCGCCCGGGCGATCTCGGCGGCCAGCCGCTCCAGTTCGGCCCGGATGACGGCCCCGGCCGGCAGCCAGAGCGGCAACCCGGAGCCGACCAGCGGGTCGGACGCGAAGACCGCCAGGTCGTGATTGAGCTCGCGGTGGTCGAGCATGGGTTTGTCGTGGTTCACGATGGCTCCTGCGTGGTCGAGACGGTGCCACGGAGCTCCCGACCAGGACGACGAACGCCCCGGAGCGCGTGCTCCGGGGCGTGGGGTGCGCGGTCAGCGCAGCCGAGAGGCGCCGGAGGGATCCGGCGTCGTCGTGTGCTGCGCGAACGGCATACGTTGCAGGGTAGACCAAGGGCCGGTGACCAGCGATCCGTTTGCGAGTCCTGCGTCCAGCGAACGGGTGAGGAGGGCCGGGTGGCCCAGGAGGTGGTGACGGCGATGGCACAGGAGGGGCTTCAAGCGGAGGTCCGGCCCGCGGCGGGGGTGGCGGTGCTCGACGCCGGGCGGGTTCTCCTTCTGCAACACGTGCACGACGGGCGCTGGGGGACGCCCGGTGGCGGGGTGGAGCGCGGGGAGTCGCCCGAGGACGCGGCGCGGCGGGAACTGTTCGAGGAGACCGGCCTGGACGCGGGTTCGCTGACACTGGTGGGCGCGTTCGGCGGTCCCGCCTTCGAAGTCACCTATCCGTCCGGCGAGACCACCGCCTATGTGGTGGTCCTGTATGCCGCGACTCGGCACAGCGGGAAGGTCACCCTGCAGACAGCCGAGGTCAGCGACGCGCGTTGGTGCGATGAGGCGGAGCTGGCCGACATTGACCTCCAGCCGGACATGCGGCTGATGCTGCCGCAGGCATTTCGGTGGCTGCGAGAGCGGCGCTGAGTCGTCGAGTGCCGAAGCGTCGGCCAGGTGTCGCATGAGGATCCGGATGGCCAGTCTCGATCGACGGGCTGTGGACGGTGGGGCGATCGCGGCTGGAGATGTGGATAAGTGGACGGTGAAATGTGGGGCTGTGAATGTGACTGTCCTGTAATTTGATTCGATCAAGTCAGCCCTGAGTCGCTGTCGGTGGTCGCCGCTAGGGTGAAGCCATGTTCACGTTCACCGTCGACGAGGCGCGGCAGGCCGATCCGGCAGAGCTCGCCGCAGTCGTGTTGGCGCTGACCGACGTCCAGGTCGCGGCGTTGAGCGCCGAGCAGGCCGAGGCACTCGTGGTGGCCACCGCGCGGATCGGCAACGCCGCCGCGGGCGCGCAGGTGGTGGCCACCCGGACGATCGCCTCCCGCGAACGCGACTGGCAGCGCGAGGCGAACGCCGGCACCCCGACCCCGTCTGGGCGGCCTTGGTTCGAGGACGGCGACGAGTGGGAGTTCCTGGCCGACACGCTCGCCCCGCTGCTGGCCCTGACTCCCCGCTCCTGCGGGTGGCGGGTGGACCTGGCTCATGACCTGCCCACCCGATTCCCGAGGCTGCTGGCCGCACTGCGCCGCGGCGACCTGGACGTCGCCACCGCCCGCGCCGTCATCGACGAGACGTGCGGGGCCCGGGCCGACACCGCCGCCGAGCTGGAGGACCGGCTGTTGCCGCAGTTGTCGGGCCTGACCCCCGGCCGTGCCCGCGCGCTGGCCGCCCGCACGCTCGCCCAACTCGACCCCGGCGCCGTCCGCGCCCGGATCAAGGCCGCTCGCGAGGGCCGCCACGTGCGGGTCGAGCCCAGCAGCGACCCCGGCATGACCAGCTGGAGCGGACAGCAGCCGTCGGGTCCCAGCGCCGAGGCCTGGGCCGCGATCGACGAGCTCGCCCGCCAATACGTGCAGGAGGATCCACAGGAGCGGCGCCGAAGCCTCGACCAGGCTCGCGCCGACGCGTTCCTCGACCTGATCCTCGGGCAGGCGGAGGTGTCGACCGTGTTGCAGGTCCCCATCCCGACCCAGCCCGATCGTGCCGGCCAGCCACAGCAGTGCCTCGCTGACCCCGGGGCCGTCGGCGAGTCCGCACCGATGGCGCCGACAGCGAGGGGTGTCGGCGACGACGCCGTGGGCGATCCGGTCGGGGCGCAGCTGCCGAAGATCGGGCTGATCCCTGCCGAGGACCTGCACGAGCTCACTCGACGTGTCACCAACACCAGTTACCTCGGGTTGCCCCAGCATCCCGACACGGGCGCGCTGCTCGACCGTGCGGCCGTCACCTATCGGCCCGGTGCCGCGATGCGCACCCGGGTGCGCGCCCGCGACGGCACCTGCCGATTCCCGGGGTGTGGGCGCCCGGCCCGAGGGTGCGACATCGACCACGTCATCCCCTTCCCGGTCGGAGCCACCGTCCTGACCAACCTCGTCTGCCTGTGCCGGCACCACCACCGCGCCAAACACCGCACCGGCTGGCAGCTGAGCATGAGCCCCGAGGGCATCTGCGTCTGGACCTCCCACACCGGACGGCGCTACACCACCCACCCTCTGGACCACCGTGCCCACGCGCTCCCCAGGGTGGCCTGATCCCGAGACCTTTTGCGGTCGGCGGACGGGCGGGCCGACCGGTTGGCCCGGTGGACCGGGCCGGCGAGATGATCGGGATCATGACGGTACCCCTGACCTGCCTGTGCTTCCTGATCGACGACTCCGCGATCCGACCGCCTCGGGTGCTGCTCGGGCGGAAGCGGCGCGGGCTCGGCGAGGGCAAGGTCGTGGGTCTGGGCGGTCACCTGGAGCCCGGGGAAGATGCTCGTGCCGCGGCGGTTCGCGAGGTGGAGGAGGAGGCGGGGTGCCTCGTCCTTGCCGACGTGCTGCGGGCGGCTGCGACCCTGAGCTTCCGCTTCCCCGAGCGGCCGGCCTGGGACATGGACGTCGAGGTGTTCACCGCGGCTCGCTGGAAGGGCGAACCCGCCACGAGCGACGAGATCGTGCCGATCTGGTATGCCGTGGACGCCCTCCCGCTGGACGAGATGTGGGACGACGCGCGCTATTGGCTGCCGCACGTGCTCGCGGGACGCAGCTTGGCTGCGCACTTCACCTTCGGCCCGGACAACCACACCGTCCTGGAGCAGGACGTCCGCCGGCATTGAGTCCGGAGGCACAAGGCCCGGACGACCAGTCGCCGCGATTCCGGCGACGCGGGGCGCGCGCACTGCCACACTGGGGCCCGAGCGGGAGAGAGGGTCAGGATGCGTCGGTGGGTCTCGGGGCTGGCCGTCGCGAATGCGTTGCTTCTGGGCGCCTGCGGCGGTGCCGCCCCCGATGCGCAGGCCCCCGCGAGCGGTGGCGGTCCGGGCGACACCACAGTCACGACCTCGGCACCGGCGGGCGCGAGCGCGACACCAGCGAGCCCGACACGACCGCCACCGGCTCCGTCCACACCCGGCGAGGGCGGGGGCGCAGGCGACGGGACGCCCGCGCCGACCACGGGACCGCCGCCGACCCAGGGTGGTGGCCAGCGGGTGGTCCACGTCGACGGCATCGCCGGTGGCATCGCGGGATTCGTCACGCCGTCGGGCAACATCACCTGCATGCTGCTGCTGGATCGCCCGACCGCACAGGTGCGCTGCGACATCGCCCATGCCGACTGGTCTCTGCCGCGGCCGGACAGCTGCGGGCTGGACTACGGGCACGCCTTCATCCTGACCACCCGGGCGGAGATCGGGTGCGTGGGAGACACCGTCGAGGGTGCGGGCGAAGTGGATCAGCCGCCGACGGCCTGGCGTGACAAGGGAATCGATCCCATTGTCCCGACCCGCAGCGGAGACGCTGTGGCCCTGCCCTACGGGTCGTCCATGGCGGCGAGCGACCTGCGCTGCACGAGCAGGAGGACGGGGCTGACCTGCGCCAACACCCGGACCGGCGCCGGCTTCACCCTCGCCCGGGGCGACTACTCGATCACCCCGGCCAAACGGGACTCGGGTTCGGGTGCCACCGGCTCCCCGGACGCCGACGCCGCCTGACTCACCGGCGACGTCCCGACCGCCGCTTTCCCTTGATCGACCACCGGGACTGCGTGGACATCAGGGAGACATCGGACTGGTGCGACATCGCCGAGGCACGCGACTGGCTCGACAGAGCGGAGAACAGGCTCATCGACGACCCGATCGAGCCGAAGGACGCGAAGGACCCGAGGGATCCGACCGACAGCACCGACCCCACGCTGCCGATCGACAGGATCGACCCCGTGGAGCAGATCGACAGGATCGAGTCGCGCGAGCGGATGGACCACCGCGAGCCGTCGTGCCTCATGGCGGCAGCCTAGCGGCGCGGGTGCGGTGGGCGCCCGCCCCGGGCGATGGCACCATGGCCGCATGGCGAGCACCGGAGGCTTCGGACTCGAGCCCCTCGCGGGCGGCTTCAGCGGCGAGACGTTCGTCGGCGACGCCGCCGGTGAGCGCACCGTCGTGCGCATCTACGGCCGTCGCGGTGCCGAGCGCGGCGTCACGGCGGTCGAGACGGATGCAGCCGTGCTGCGGCTGGTCCGCGGCCTGCTGCCGGTGCCCGAGGTGCTCGACCTCCGCCGTCCCGACGGCGTCACCGGCGAGCCCGGCGTGCTGGTCACCTCGTTCCTGCCGGGCGAACGGCTCGACCTGGTGCTGCCTTCGCTGTCCGACGCGTCGAAGGAGTTGATCGGGCGCGAGCTCGGCCGGATGCTCGGTCGGCTGGCGCAGATGCCCATGCCGCGCGCCGGGCAGTTCGTCGACGGTGAGCTGACCATCCGGCCCTGGCCGGAGGGCGCTGACCTGCTGGAGTTCGTGGAGCACCAGCGGTCGGTCTCCGCCCTCTCCGGCTGGCCGACCGCCCTGTATGACGGGCTGGTCGCCGTCGCGCGCGAGGCGCAGGCGATCCTCGATCAGGTCGACCGGGCCTGCCTCGTGCACAGCGACGTCAACCCGAAGAACCTGCTGGTCGACGCGAGCTCCGGACGGGTGACCGGGCTGCTCGACTGGGAGTTCGCCCACGCCGGGATGCCGTCGGCCGACGTCGGCAACCTGCTGCGGTTCGACCGGGACGCGGCCCTGGTCGACGGTGTCCTCGGCGGCTACCTCGAGGTCGCCGGACACCTCGACGGGCTGGACGTCGGTGGCCGCACCCTGCTGCTCGAGCGGGCACGGGCTGCGGATCTGTTGGCGGTGGTGGAGCTGGCCGGCCGCGCGGGGGAGAACCCCGTGTCCGACCGGGCGGACGCCCAACTGCGCACCATCGCCCGCACCGGCGACCTGCACGCCGTCGCGGACGGGTAGCGGCGGCCCCACACGCACTTCCCGGCCGGTCGGACCCGAGGTCCGGCCGGCCGGGAAGCCTGGTCCTGCTGGGGAGTTGTCAGATGGACGTCACTCGACGTGGACGTTCATCATCCCGTTCTTGTTGGTGCTGACGACACGCAGCTTCACGCCCGAGCCGGCGACCTGGACGCTGCCCTGTGGGTTGTCCGCGTCGTAGTAGGCCATCGGATCGGAGTCATCGAAGACCGCGACGCCCGGCTGGGACGGGACCTCCGACGTCTGCGTCTTGACCTCGGTGCAGTTGCCGTCGGCGTCCTCCGCGGCGCAGTACTCCTGGTGGAACGTCACCGGGTCGGTGGCCTCCAGCCCGAAGCTCGCGTCGAACGGCTGGTAGCGGTTGCGCAGGGTCGTGCCCGTGTCACTCCACTTCAGCGCCTTCGGGTGCGCGTCGACCGGGAGGATCAGGCCGGCGCCCGGGTGCTGAGAGGTGTTGTTGTCGCTGTAGGCGGTGTCCCAGTACCAGACGACCAGGCCGTTCTGGTAGGGGAAGTGCTCCACCCAGTTGGGCTTGGTGTAGCCGAACCCGAAGTTGTACGGGCCCTGGGCCAAGGTGGTGTCGTAACCGACGTACTGCCGGTTCTCCGCGAGGTAGTAGTTCTTGAACTGCTGGGTGTACTCACCGTCCGTGACGATGAACTGGTCCAGCGTCCAGCCGGAGTCGTCGCTCTCGAAGCCCGCGGTGAGGGCGTCACCCACGTGCACGTCGTCGACCAGCAGGCCGAGGTGGTGCACCGCGGCGTCGTTGACCGTCTCGAACCGGACCTGGACGTCCTGGCCGGAGTACTGGCTGAGGTCGGCGGTCAGGTCGACCCACTGCCCGTCACTGGAGCCCGTGATCCCCTGGCCGTGGTTGTTGCCGTTGGGGTTGGTCGTGCTCGAGAGGTTCGTCGCCACCGGCGTGAAGGTCTGTCCGCCGTCCGTGGAGACCATCAGGTAGCCGTAGTCCCAGTCGGTTTCGAGGTCGTAGTTGACCTTGGCGGTCAGCTGACCGTTCGCCGGGACGGTGAGCGTGGGGCTGGTCGCGTCGGCGGTGCGGTCATCGCCCGCGCCGGAGTAGAGGTACTTCTCACCCTCGGCCGCCGAGATGCCCAGGTTGGTCGTCACCGACTTGTCCGGCAGGAGCACGACGAGTGCCTGTGCCTTCTTCGTGGCGTGCTCGGCGATGCCGAGCTTGTGCGACGACTTCTGTCCGGCGCGCGCGACGTCGTAGTCGAGCCAGCCGAGCTGCAGCTTGTCCCAGGCGTTCATGTGGCTGGGGGTCGTGCCGATCCAGTCCTTGCCGTGACCCATCCACGACCCGGAGCTCATCAGCGTCCAGAACCCGGTGCCGTTGTCGCCACCAGCCGTGTCGTACTCGTCGGGCAGGCCGAGGTCGTGCGCGAACTCGTGCGCGAAGACACCGAGGCCGCCGTTCTCCGGCTCGGTGGTGTAGTCACCGATCCAGTAGCCGGTGTCACCGATCTGGACGCCGCCGAGCTTGTTGCCGTCCGGGCCCTCGGTGCCCTGACCGGCGAGGCCGACGTACCAGCGGTGGGCCCAGATGGCCCACGAGGGCGCTCCGGCCGACTCGTCCTCACCGGCGCGAATCGACTGGAAGTGGTCGATGTAGCCGTCCGGCTCGTCGAAGTTGCCGTCACCGTCGTGGTCGTAGCGGTCCCACTTGTCGAACTGCGACAGGTAGTCCTTGATGTCCGCGTCGCTCTTGCCCCTCGCCTGCTGGTCGGCGACCCACGCGTCGGCCGCCTCCTGGGTGAAGGCGGTCATGTCGCTGTTGGTCTCGTTCTCGCCGAAGCACGCCTCGCGGTCGGGAATCTGCACCCAGTTGCTGACGTCACCGCCGATCTCGAACCGGCCGCTCGACAGCTCCAGGTAGAAGTCCTTGAAGGACTCCCCACCCTGGTCGGCCAAACCGTTGAAGAACATGTCGAGGTAGTGCTCGCGGTTGAAGTCCGGCTGCCAGTACGTCGTGTTGTCGGTGCTTCGGTCCGGCTTCGGGATGTTGTTGTGCACGGGGCCGGCCGGGCCGGCGGCACAACCGCTGCCCTGGCTGGTGCCGTCACCGAAGTCGACCAGGAACGTCAGGATGTTCTGCTCGTCCTGCACGCCGTACTGGGCCCACTGTCCGGGGGCCACCTTGACCACGTCGACGCCGTTCTTCTTCTGGACCTTGGCCTGCCCCGTGGCCACCAGCTCGGCGGCCTTGCGCTGCATCGCGCGTTGCTTCTGGATCGGGGCGGCCGGCCGGTCGTCCAACTTGTGCTGGGCCTTGCTCGGCTGGTCGGGCGAGGCCACCTGTGGCGTGGCCGTGGCCGCCGCCGCGGGAATCGACAGTGCTGTCACGGCCGCGGCTGAGGTCACCAGCCCGATCAGGACGCTCGGTGTGCGTCGTCTCACGAATTCCTCCAGGGTGAGGTCACACCGCGAGACACCCTGCCCTGCCGCATGACGGCACGCGAACTCCCCGAAGCGCTCTGCTGGTGGGTGCATCGCGATAGCAGCCCGGGCGGGTTGCTGGAGTGCAGATTTGCACAAGCCAGACGTGTTGTCGAGGGTCTCGAAGGTTTGGTCTCGAAACGTTATCCCGACGGCCGCAGTGGGGTCGCTCCCGGCGCGGAGAGCGTCAGGACCGCGCGCTCCACCCCCGGGCTCTCGGCCAGCCGATCCTCCAGGGCCTGCAGATGGGCGGCCAGCGTGTCCTCGGGGGCGTTGCCGGTGAGGTCGACCGCTGCGATGAGCAAGAGGCGTCCCGGGCCGACGTACTCGAGGTGCAGGAACGTCACCTCCTGCACCTCGTCCATCCCGAGCATCGCGCGCAGGACCCGCTCGTGCACAGGAGTGCCGGCCGCCTGACCCGTGAGGAAGCTCCGGTTGCGGGCGATGAGGAACAGGGCCACGGTGGCGAGCAGGAGGCCGACCGCGATGGATCCCAGCGCGTCATACGCGGCGTTGCCGGTCACCTGGTGGAGGCCGATGCCGAGGGCGGCCAACACGACTCCGATGAGCGCGGCCCCGTCCTCGGCGAACACGGCCCGGAGAGTGGGATTCGAGGTCTCGGTGATGTAGCGCAACGGGTGCAGGCCGAGGGGCGAGGCGGCTCCCCTGGTCTGGCGCAGCGCCTGCAGGAACGAGACGCCCTCGAGCACGAACGAGACGCCGAGGACCGCGTAGGCCCAGCGGTAGGACGTCTCCCCACCGCCACCCTCGAGCAGCTGTTGGACGCCGTGCCCGATGGACACGACGGCGCCCACGGTGAACAAGCCGAAGGCCGCGAACATCGACCAGACGTAGGCCTCCCGTCCGAAACCGAGCGGGTGGGTGCGGTCGGCCGGGCGGACGGACTTGCGCTCCGCGATCAGGAGGAAGACCTCGTTGCCGGTGTCCGCCCACGAGTGCGCGGCCTCGGCGACCATCGACGCCGATCCGGTGGCCGCGGCCACCAGGCTCTTCGCCACGGCGATGAGGGCGTTCGCCGTCAGCGCGACCAGAACGGTCACCAGGCTCTCGCCGCCGTCCTTGGCGTCTCCCGCCCCGCTCACGGACGCCTCACGGCGGTCGACGGCACCTGCTTCACACCCGGCCACGGACGGCCGGGGCGTCCATCCGGATGCCGAGGGCGAAGAGCAGGGGAGCGAGCACGAACAGCCCGATGGCGGGGATCCCGGTGCCGGAGTCGTTCGCGAAGAAGCCGAGTGTCCAGCAGATCGCGGCGGCAGCCAGGCCGTGTCCGAGGAAGGGCACGTCCTCCCAGACGCGTTGCACCGGGCGGAGCCACCAGGTCGGCGGGGCCATCAGGAGGGCGACGGCGGCGAGCAGCAGGAGCGGCGCGAGCGGCATGTACCACGCCGACGTGAGCATGTCCCAGTTGCCCTTGACGATCTGGCCCACTCGCCCGAACTGGCCGCGCTGCACGATGTCGGCCACCGCGTCTCCGAGGTGGGTGCGGTAGCGGGCCGGCCGCAGGTAGTCCGCGAACCCGACCACGGCGAGCAGCGCCAGGGTCGAGCCGCCGACGGCGGCCACCCGTTGCCAGGTCACCTTGAGGCCGGCGGCGTTCATCGCGAGGTAGGCGAAGGCGGGGACCAGGGCGACCGGCCCGCCGCCGTCCGCTCCCCACTCCGGGTAGCCGTCCACCACGATGATCGGCACCCCGACGAGCAGTACCGTCGCCAGGGCCAGCCAGCGGTGACCCGCGGCGCGGGGCCGTCCGGCCAGCACCGCCGCGACGACCAGCGCGGAGGTCGCCATCATCGCGTAGCCCACGTTGCCGACGCCATAGAAGCGTCCGGCGTAGATCGGCTGCAGGCCGAGCATCGACGTGAACTGCAGCCGGGACCCGTGCACGACGTCGATGGCGACGGTCATCGCGGTGATGCCGAGGACCACCACCAGCGGGCCCGGTTTCCAGTGTCGCCAGGGCCCGAAGAACGCGACAGCGGAGGTCACCATGGCGATCGCGAGCACGCCGGCGGTGAGGGCGACTCCCGGGTGCGGCGCGTCCCACCACGGGAACAGGCCGATCAGGAACGTCGCGGCCGGGATCGACGCCATCGACCCCGCGATCCACCGCCCGATGGCCCGGACCGTGGCGACTCGTCGCACCCGCAGCCCGTTGGCGCGGGCCCAGCGCCGGTAGCCGAGCGCGACCGCGAGCCCGGCTCCGAGGACGACCCCGGAGATGGTGAGCGAGCGGAGGAAGAACGTCTGCGTGACCGACCACTCCACCGCCAGCTGGGTGCCGAGGTCGCGCACGGCGTCGAGTGAGGCGTCGGTGTCCGTGTTCGGCAGCACCAGGGGCAGGCGGGCCTCGCTGCGGGGGGCGTCCTCCGCCCCCGCCGGGACCAGCAGGAGCCGCGCGAGGTCGGCGGTGGTGACCACACCGGGCTGGCGGGTGTTCAGCGACGTGAGCTTGCCACGGGGGATGCCCGGCCCGGTGATGACGGCGGCTCGCAGGTGCTCGCGGGTCTTGCCGTCGGCGAGGCCCGCCACGATGACCGTCGCGTCCTTCGGGATGCGGTCCAGCAGCTCGGGAAGGTGCTGGGCGTTCGGCGAGGGCATGCTGACCAGGGTCAGGGCGCACGCGTCGAAGTCGACGTCGGAGACGTGGGGTGTGTAGTGGCGCACCACGCCCAGCCGGTTCGCGGCCCCCAGCCCCGCGCCGGGACCGGCGGCCGTGATGCAGCGGTCGGACACGTCATACGAGGAGCCGAGGAGACCGAGGTCCAACCGGGGGTTCACGTTGTGCACCACCCCGCGGTAGTAGGCCCACTGACGGAAGAAGGCGGAGTCGCCCTCCTGGATGGGCCGCGGGATGTGCGGGCACGGTCCCGGCTTCTCGCCCGGCGGCGTGGCGTCGGGCCCGGGGTACACGCCCGTGCGTCCCACCGCGGACACGGACAGCCACGAGTTCTTGGCGCAGCTGTGCCCGCGGTAGTTGCGCACCAGCACCCCACCCACGGCGCCGCGCCGGGTCATGGCGTAGATCTCCGGGTGGTCCTGAGCGATGGTGTCGGTCCAGGCGAGCCGCGGGACCGAGATGAGCACCAGGGGACCGGAGGGCCGGATCGTCGTGGTCGGCTCGTGGCTGGTCTTCAGCGTCACGACCAGGGAGGTTCCGAGGACGCCGACGATGGCCACGGCGCACCAGGCCAGCCATCGACGGAGCATCGGAAAAGGTTAAACGGTCCGGCTGTGCGTTGGTCGGACGCGGGGCCGTCCGGACCGGTCGCCCCGACCCCTGAGGTCGACTCACCCGGGCAGCCCGTATGCGGTGAATTTCGTTCGCCGTGCGCGTCGCCCCGGCGGTAGCGTCGTCGCACGAGACCCCTCGACCCAGGAGCCCCTCATGTCCTCTCGGCTGAACCCCTATCTCCGCTTCGCCGCCGACGCCCGTCAGGCGATGGAGTTCTACCGGGACGTCTTCGGCGGGGAGCTGTCGCTCAACACCTTCGGCGAGGCGGGGACGGAAGGTCCCGACGCGGACAAGATCATGCATGCCCTGCTGGAGACCCCGGCCGGTTACAGCCTGATGGCCGCGGACACTCCGGAGGGGATGGAGCACCAGCCGGGCAACAACGTGTCGATCAGTCTGTCGGGTGACGACGGCGACCAACTGCGCGGCTACTGGGCGGGCCTCTCCGCCGGCGGCACCATCGCGGTCCCCCTGGAGAAGCAGATGTGGGGCGACGAGTTCGGGATGTGCATCGACCGGTTCGGCATCGCCTGGATGGTCAACATCGCGTCGACCGACACCTGACGCCCGGGGGTCGTGCGCCGGGCGCTCGCTCCGGAGTCGTGAGGCCCGGGCCGCGGCGACGATGTCGGAGGCGAGGTGCAGGATGTCTGCATCCACATCCGATCGCCGGAGGTCCCGTGAACGCGCCCCGTGGCCGGCCACCCGTCATGCCGACCGACGTCACGGACTTCGACGGCTCGGCGATCGACGGTGCCAGCCGTCTGGCCTGGCTGCTGCGGTCCTGCCGAGTGCGGCACCCGGATCGCGAGCTGCGCGCGCAGGCGGCCTTCGCGAAGCGACTGGCGAGTCGAGGGCTGCGCGTCGACAGCGCGCGGGTCTCGGTCTGGGAGAGCGGACGGGCCAGCCTGCCGGGGTCGGTGCTCGTCGCCTACGCACGCGAGCTCGGTCTGCCGTCCGGATCGCTCCGGGCGGCGCAGTCGGCGCTCGGCCGGCTCACGCCCGCCGCACCGCCGCGCCCAGGGCCCGGTCCCCAGGACGCGGTGGCCGTGCGGCGGCGGCTGGACGCCGTCTACGAGCGCCTCCAGGACGCCCCGACCGGCGGGACGTGGCTCGATCTGGCGGAGCTGGTCTCGGGGGCGGCGCCGGTCATCCTGCCGACGCGGCTCGTGGAGGACTTCGTCCTTCGTCTCCTGGGCGAGACCATGCGAGCGGTCGGCCCGGCCTACACCACCCGCGTCGACGCGCTGGTGCGCTTGGCCCACACCCCCTCGCTGGCGCCGGTGGTGACCCGGGGGGTCGAGACGGTGTCCCTGGCGCGCGGAGCGCAGGGCGTGGCCGACCTGGTGGCGGTGCTCGGGGAGGTCGATGACCAGGTGGTGATCCGGCGGTTGATCGGGCACCTGGCGGGCGAGGCGCGTGGCGTCCGCATCGGCGCCGCCCACGCGCTGCTCACCTCCATCGCGCGAGGAACCTTCCCGGCCGCGGAGTGGGCCGGGCTCGAGGACGTGCTCAGGTCGGTCGCGGCGGCCGAGCCGGCGGGCACGGGCGCGTTGATCCGACGACTCCTCGGCTCGCGGCTGTCGCCGAACGCCCGCACCCGGGTCGGTCTGCCTGCCGAGCAGACGCCGGCACCCGGGCCGGCGCCGAGTGGGGTCGCCGGTCGCCACGGGTGCCGTCACCTCGACGCCTGGCGCGAGGCACGGGCGCAGTTCGAGCACACCAGCCTGGAGCACGGCCTGCCCGCCGACCCGATGTACCTGCGGTTGGTGCGCGAGGCGCTGTTCAGCCGATTCCCCGAACGGCGACGGCACGCCGCGCTGCTGCTCATGCACAGCCCTCACCGCGACCCGGCCGCGCTCGGCGCGCTGCGCCTGGCGACACAGGACGCGAGGCCCGTCTTCCGGGACGGCGCGCTGACCCTGCTCACCTATCTGGTGACGCCCGGCACGGCAGGATCCGTGCTGCCGCTGTTGGACCGGGCCGACCTCGCCGGTCGCCGGGCGGCGTTGCTCGCCCTCGCCCACGCCCGAGCCGTCCTGCCGGAGGTCGACCTGGTCGCGATGGCGGGGCGCGACCCGGCCCTCGCCCCGACCGTGGCGTATGCCGCAGGCATGGTGGGCCACCCGGCCCTGCGCTCCTGGGCCGACGACCCGCACGCTCCGACGTCACTGCGCTCGCGCGCCGCCTGGTGGCTGGAGGCCGGGTCGGCCGTGGCCGTCTAGCCCCGGTGCTGGCCGGGGACGGCGAGCGGGTCCGGTCCCCTCGGCCGCCTCGTGCCGGAGGTATCCCCCGGGACGAGCCCGTCCTCGCGAGCGCGGTGGTAGAGGTCCAGCTTGGTTCCTGCCACCCGGCCCAGCGACGCGTACTTCCGGCGGATCCGCTTGAGGTACTCCTTCACCGACGCCTCGGTGATGCCGAGCTGCCGGGCAACCGACTTGCTCGGGAGATTCGCCGCGTAGAGCCGCAACACGTCCTGTTCCCGTCGTGACAGGTCCGGTCGACACGGCTCGGACGGAGAGGGTGCGGACCCCGGGACGCCCGGCAGCGTCGGCGGGTCCGGTTCCCTGACAGCCGGGCGCGCGGACGGCATCGGGGTGCCGGCCTGCAGGCCAGCCGCGGCGGTCAGCAGCAGCCGCACCAGCTCGGACCGCTGCAGCGACGCCAGCACCGGGTCGCCGAGCACCGCGCGCACGACCCGGCCCGGGTGCGCGGTGCCTGGTCGGCCCCCGACGGTGGCTGTCATGGACCGATCGAACCAGCAGCTGCGCGAGGGACCGGGGTTCTTCGCAAAACCGCTGTCATGCACAACAATTCAGCGCCAGGCACCAGCTGTCCCCTGTTGGGGGGACGGGGCCGCACAGGCGAGCCGTGAATCCTCCCGAACCGGGGACACGGGACCAGCACCTTCCTAGCGTTCGCGGTGCCCAACCAAGGGCAGCCGAGACGAAGGAGCGTCATGAACACCAGCACCAAGGCGAGACTGGCCGCCGCGACCGCGAGTCTGGCGGTGGCCGGCGGTCTGGCCGTCGCCGCCTCGGGGACCACCGGGGCCTACTTCAGCGACACGCAGAACGGCACCATCACCGGCACGATCGGCACGGTCCGGGTCGACACCAGCGGTGGCACGGGCGCCGACGGCCTCAACTTCGCGTTCACCAACCTGATGCCGGGCGAGTCGCAGACCGCCCGCGCCTCTTACACCAACACCGGCAGCGCCAGGCAGGACATCTGGGTCGTCTTCCCGAACGCGGACGCGCTGCAGGCGCTCAACGACCTCGGTTCCTACGGGCAGCTGAAGATCTCCTCCAACACCGCCGGGACGGTCTTCCACTCCGAGAACCTCTTCGACGGCGCCGAGTGCTACACCCCGGCTCCCGACGGTCGGCCGGACGCCTGCCCGCTCGGCGAGGCGTACAAGGTCGCCAGCAACCTGGCACCGGGTGCCAGCGGCTACATGGACTTCACCTTCGGCTACGCCGGCAAGCTGCTGAACAGCTCGCAGGGCGACAGGTTCAACCGGTACCCCCTGGGCAATCCGACGAACAGCGGGCTGCCGTACCAGATCGTGGCCACCCAGCCCGGTCAGGCGCCGGGGGCCTGACCGCGCTCCGGGGTGGGGTCGTGTCTCACGCGGCCCCGCCCCGCGCTGCGCGGTGACCACTCGCCATACGACTGACAACCCCGGGAGGACCTGTTGAGCCGCCGTGTCCGCACCACGCTGGTCTGGCTCGTGCTGCTTGCCGGGATCGCGGCCGTGCTGGTCATCGGGCTGCGCGCGCCCTACGCCACCTATGCCGTGCGCACCGGTTCGATGTCGCCGACCATCCCGCCGCGCAGCGCGGTGGTCGTGCACGAGGGGGAGTATGCGGTGGGTCAGGTCGTCTCGTTCCGTCACGACGGGGGCGTCATCACCCACCGCCTGCTCGCGGTCCATGCCGACGGCACGGTGGTCACCCAGGGCGACGCCAACCGCAGCCCGGACCCGTTCACGGTGCGGGTCTCGGACATCGTGGGTGGGGTCGTGGCCGCGCCGCAGCACCTCGGGTACTGGCTGGTCTTCCTGAAGAACCCCGCCGGACTCGCCTCCGTGCTGCTGGGCCTGACCGCCATCGTGCTGATCTGGTCCGCCACGAGCGGGGGAGGGCGTGCGGGGCCACGGCGGGAGGCCACAATGAGCCCGTGCTCCTCACCCTGACCTCGACCGCTCCGGAGGCCACCGACCTCGGTTACCTCCTGCACAAGCATCCCGACCGGGTGCAGGAGTTCGCGCTGTCCGTCGGGACCGCGCACGTCTTCTACCCCCAGGCGACCGCGCAGCGCTGCACCGCGGCGCTGCTGCTCGAGGTCGACCCGATCGAGCTGCGGCGCAGCAAACGGTTCGGCAGCGACGGGTTCGCGCTCGCGCACTACGTCAACGACCGCCCGTATGCCGCGTCGTCCCTGCTCGCGGTCGCGCTCGGCAAGGTCTTCGGCACCGCGATGAAGGGCCGCTGCGCCGCGCGGCCGGAGCTCGTGACGCAGCCGCTGCCGCTGACCGTGCGCGTGCCCGCGGTGCCGTCCGACGGGGGACCGGCCCTGGTCGAGGAGCTGTTCGCGCCGCTCGGTTGGCAGGTCGAGGCCCGGGCCGAGCCGGCCGATCCGGAGATCCCGCGGTGGGGCGACTCGCGCTACGTGGACACGACCCTGGCCGGCTCGCTGACCCTCGCGGACGCGCTCACCCAGCTCTACGTCTTGCTGCCGGTGCTGGACGGCGCCAAGCACTACTGGGTGGCCGGCGACGAGGTCGACAAGCTGGTGCGCAGCGGCGGCAGCTGGCTGCGCGACCACCCGAGCCGGGAGCTGATCACCCGGCGCTACCTGGCCCACCAGCGCAGCTTCGTCGCCGACGCGACGGAACGGCTCGAGGCCCTGGACGATCAGTCGACCGCCGTGACCGTGGCGGACCAGCCGGAGGAGCGACCGGTGCCCCTGGCCCGGCAGCGCCGCGCCGCCGTGCTGGCCGCCCTGCGCGACGCGGGCGCCCGGCGGGTGGTCGACCTGGGGTGCGGCGAGGGCGCGCTGCTGCAGGACCTGGTCGGCGATCCCGCGTTCACCGAGGTCGTCGGCGTGGACGTCTCGGCCCGCGAGCTGGCCCGCGCGGAGCGTCGGCTGCGGCTCGACCGGATGCCGGACAGCCAGCGAGCACGCCTGACGCTGCGCCAGTCCTCGTTGACCTACCGGGACCGCCGGTTGGAGGGCTACGACGCGATCGTGCTGATGGAGGTGGTCGAGCACGTCGACCCCGAGCGGTTGCCGAGCCTGGAACGCGACATCTTCGAGCACGCGCACCCGCGCGCCGTCGTGGTGACCACGCCGAACGCCGACCACAACCCGCTCTACGAGCACCTCGAGAGCGGGGAGTTCCGCCACCCGGATCACCGGTTCGAGTGGGACCGGGACGAATTCGCCCGCTGGGCCCAGTGGGTCGCCGACACCCACGGCTACGCCGTGGAGCTGCGTCCGGTGGGTGAGTCGCATCCCGAGGCCGGACCACCCACCCAGCTGGCGCTGTTCACCCGGGGCGAGACGGCGGGGAGGGACGCACGGTGACCGAACTCGCCATACCCCAGCTGTGTCTCGTGGCCCTCATCGGAGCCTCCGGCTCCGGCAAGTCGACCTTCGCGGCCCGGCACTTCGGGCGCTACGAGGTGCTGTCCAGCGACGTCTGCCGCGGCCTGGTCAGCGACGACGAGAACGACCAGTCCGTGTCCGCTGACGCCTTCGACGTGCTCGGTTACATTGCCGGGAAACGTTTGGCGGCAGGCAAACTCACGGTCGTCGACGCCACGAATGTCACGCGCGACGCGCGTCGGCAACTGGTCGAGCTGGCCCGGGCCCACGACGTGCTGCCGGTGGCGGTCGTGCTCGACGTCCCGGTCTCGGTCGCGGTGGAGCGCAACCGGGCGCGCCCCGAACGGGACTTCGGGGCGCGCGTGGTGCGCCGTCACCACGACCAGTTGCGGCGCTCGCTCAAAGGGTTGCGACGAGAGGGATTTCGCACGGTCCACGTGCTGTCCGGGGTGGACCAGATCGAGGCCGCGCGGTTCGTGCGGGAGCCGCTGCTGAACGACTTCCGGGACCGGCACGGACCGTTCGACGTGGTCGGCGACGTGCACGGCTGCCGGGCCGAGCTGGAGGCCCTGCTCGAACGGTTGGGCTACGTCTTCAGCCGGGACGAGCGCGGCCGCCCGGTCGATGCCGAGCACCCGGAGGGGCGCACCGTGGTGTTCGTCGGGGACCTCGTCGACCGCGGCCCGGACAGCCCCGGGGTCCTGCGGCTCGCGATGGGCATGGCGGAGGCCGGGCACGCCCTGGCGGTGCCGGGGAACCACGAGCACAAGCTGGTGCGCGCGCTGGACGGGCGCAAGGTGCAGGTGAGTCACGGGCTGGCGCAGACCCTGGAGCAGCTCGACGCCGAGCCCGGGGAGTTCCGGGCAGCGGTGCACCGCTGGTGCCACGACCTGGTCTCGCACCTCGTGCTCGACGACGGGCGATTGGTGGTCGCGCACGCCGGCCTCAAGGAGGCCTACCACGGTCGGGCGTCCGGCCGGGTGCGGTCGTTCGCGCTCTACGGCGACACGACCGGGGAGACCGACGAGTTCGGCCTGCCCGTGCGCTACCCGTGGGCGCAGGACTACCGCGGCCGGGCGATGGTGCTCTACGGGCACACGCCGACGCCGGAGCCGGAGTGGGTCAACAACACGCTGTGCCTCGACACCGGCTGCGTCTTCGGCGGGCACCTCACCGCGCTGCGCTACCCGGAGAAGGAGATCGTGCAGGTGCCGGCCGAGCAGGTCTGGTACGAACCGGCGAAGCCGTTCCCGCCGGCGGGCGCCGAGCCGACCGGGGCACCCGAGCGGGCCGACGACGAGCTGGACCTGTCCGACGTCCTGGGCAAGCGGGTCATCGAGACCGCTCACCACGGCCGCGTCTCGCTGCGGGGTGAGCACGCCGCGGGGGCGCTGGAGGTGATGAGCCGGTTCGCGCTGCACCCGCGCTGGCTCCCCTACCTGCCGCCCACGATGGCGCCCTCCCCGACGACGTCGCGGGACGGCCTGCTCGAGCACCCGGAGGAGGCGCTCACCGCCTACGCGCGATCCGGTGTCGAGGCGGTCGTGTGCGAGGAGAAGCACATGGGCTCGCGGGCCGTGCTACTCGTCTGCCGGGACGGTGAGGTCGCCGGACGGCGGTTCGGCGCCGAGAGTGGGGAGACCGGGCAGGTCTACACCCGGACCGGCCGCTCGTTCCTCGCCCGCGACCTGACCGAGGAGCTGCTCGGCCGGGTCCGGCGCGCGCTGGATGCGGCCGAGCTGTGGGACGAGCTGGGCACCGACTGGCTGCTCCTCGACGCCGAGCTGCTGCCGTGGTCGCTCAAGGCCGACGGTCTGCTGCGCGAGCAGTATGCCGCGGTGGGCGCGGCCGCACGCCTCGCCCTGCCGGCCGCGACCGACGTGCTGGGCAAGGCCGCTGACCGCGGACTCGAGGTCGGAGACCTGTTGCGGCGCACCCGGACTCGCGCCGACGACGCGGCACGCTTCACCGCCGCCTACCGCCGGTACTGCTGGGAGGTGGACGGTCTCGACGGTGTGCAGGTCGCGCCGTTCCAGCTGCTCGCCGGCGAGGGGTCGACCTGGCACGACCGCGACCACCTCTGGCACCTCGGGCTGATCGACCGGCTGATCGAGGCTGCTCCCGTGACCTTCCGGACCACCCGCCGGCTGGTCGTCGACACCGGTGACGACACCTCGCGTGCCGAGGGCACCGCCTGGTGGGAGGAGCTCACCGGATCGGGCGGAGAGGGCATGGTGGTCAAGCCGCTCGCCGGCCTGACCCGCACGCCGAAGGGTCTGGCCCAGCCCGGGCTGAAGGTGCGTGGCCGGGAGTACCTGCGCCTCATCTACGGGCCCGACTACACCCTCCCGCGACACCTCGCCCGGCTGCGCGAGCGCAATCTCGGGCACAAGCGGTCGCTGGCCCTGCGCGAGTACGCCTTGGGCCTGGAGTCGCTCGAGCGGTTCGTCCGCGGGGAGCCGCTCTGGCGGGTGCACGAGCCGGTGTTCGCGGTACTCGCGATGGAGTCCGAGCCGGTCGATCCGCGTCTCTGACGGTGACGCCGGGGCCGCCTTGCCGTAGGCTGCCTCCGCCGAGGCGCGACTCGCCGACCCGGCAGACGGAGGGGACGGAATGCAGGGTGTGGGCAGGTGTGCCATGGCGGCGGTTCTGCTGACCGGGCTGCTGGTCGGCTGTGGCGAGGACGACGAGCCTTATGCGGGGGCGAGGGCCTGTGGCGTGGACCCGGCACGCATCGAAGCCGTGGTCAACACCGATCGCTTCACGATCTCAGGGGACAACGACCTTCAGCCCTTGAGCAGTGACCAAGGTGAATCCGTGTGCGCCGTGCGGGTGGGCGGCGAGAAGGTCTTCGTCATCCACACCCAGCTCATGGTCATGGACACGAACGATCCGACCAGGGCGCAGCTCAAGCACGCCAGCGGCCGGTTCGACTATGCGGGCGGCACCGGCTGGGTGATGGCGGACCAACAGCCGTGGGTCGGGGTGTGGGTCTGCGGAGACTATGCCTGGGTGCAGGTGCGGGCCTTCGACGACGACGCGGCCGACGTGGCGCCGACCCCTGACGAGCTGCGCCGCCTGCTCGAGGGTGTCGCCGACCGGGCGGGGTGCGCACCGGACGTGAGACCTCAGCAGGGGTGACCGGCAGTGACGCGGCCCCCGGTCGGCCACGTCCCGTGGGGGGCCCGCCAACCGCGCCGGTCGGCGATCAACAGGACGGTGTCATGGGCCTGCCGGGCGTAGTGCT
>CAYRLV010000009.1:21557-25787 GCA_964425155.1 uncultured Ornithinicoccus sp.
GCCGGCTGCGTGCCGGAGCGGATCGCCCGGATCGTCGCTCCGAGCCGGTCACCCCGGTGGAAGAAGGGACCCCAGGGCCGCTCGGTGTAGGCAGCCGGGTTGCGCACCCGGGAGAGGGCCCGGCAGGACGCGTAGACGGCGTCGAGGTCGTCCACCGTCCACGGGAAGCCGGGCATCCTCCCCTCGACGTGCTCGAGGACCAGCAGCTCCCACCCGTCCCGGGAGACCCGGGCCAGCGGACGGCAGTGCGGCACCCGCGCGGGCAGCCGTGCCAGCACCGGAGCCTCGAGGTCGAGGCACTCGGCCTGGAACTCCAGCCACGGCGGCGCCGCCTTGACGAACAGGTGACGTCCGTCGGCGAGGTGCACGGTCCCGGCATACTGACCGCCGAAGCCGGCGCCGACGGGTGCGGAGGCACCCGTCACCGGGCTGCCGAGCACGTCACCCAGCTCCTCCACGACCGCCCGAGGCACCGCGTCCCAGCCGAGCCGTCGAGCCGTCCGCGCGTAGTCGAGGTCCACCCTCGCGACGCTAGCCGCCACCACCGACAGCGTTGTCGTGCCGCGGCTCGTCCGCGGCGAACCGAGTGGCGCGGGGGCGCGCGCTCGGACAGACTCGGCGGGTGTCCACCCTCACCGACCTGATGCCCGCCCTCGGCCTGCGGATCACCGCCGGACCGCTGGAGTTGCGCGGCCTCACCGACGACGACCTGCCCGCGCTGTGCGACCTGGCCGAGGAGGGCATCCATCCCCCCGACCAGATGCCGTTCTACGTCCCGTGGAGCACGGCGCCCCGGGGCGAGCTGGCCCGGGGCACCGCGCAGTACCACTGGCGTGCCCGGGCCGAGTTCTCGCCGGACGCGTGGTCGCTGCACCTCGGGGTCTGGCACGACGGGGAGCTGGTCGGCAGCCAGGGCTTCGACACCCGCCACTACCTGGTGACCCGCACCGGTGAGACCGGCTCGTGGCTCGGTCAGCGGTTCCAGGGCCGCGGGATCGGCACCGCCATGCGGCAGGTGGTCTGCGCCTTCGTCTTCGACCACCTGGACGGCGTCGAGGTGACCTCGGCGGCGTTCGTGGACAACCCCGCGTCGCTGGCGGTCAGTCGCAAGGTCGGCTACCGGGACAACGGCATCACCCGGATGCGGCGCCGCGAGGGTGAGCTCGCGTTGCTGCAGGGCCTGGTGCTGCGGCCCGACGACCTGGTCCGGGGCGAACATCCCCTCGTGGTGTCCGGACTGGGGACGTTCCGCCGCTCGATCGGTCTCGACGCCGGCTGAGCCGACCGGGCGTCTCAGCCCGTGGGTGTGGGGTATGACGAGTGGTCCGGGAGCAGCGTACGTTGGGCCCCATGGCTTCCATGGCTTCCGGGACCGTGCGACACACGCTCAACGACGGGAACACCCTGCCGGCCCTCGGCTTCGGGACCTCAGGGGTCACGGGTGACGAGGGCTACCAGGTCATGACCAGCGCCCTCGAGGTCGGCTACCGGCTGATCGACAGCGCGGTCAACTACGGCAACGAGGAAGAGGTCGGCAAGGCGGTGCGCCGCTCCGGGCTGCCGCGGGAGGAGGTGCAGGTCACCACCAAGATCCCCGGCCGGCACCACGAGCGCGCCCTCGCCTCCCGGTCCGTGGAGGAGTCCCTCGACCGGATGGGCCTCGACTACCTCGACCTCGTGCTCATCCACTGGCCCAACCCCAGTGTCGGCAAGTACGTCGAGGCGTGGGAGGCGCTCGTCGACCTGCACGAGCGCGGCCTGGTGGCCTCCATCGGGGTCAGCAACTTCACGGGTGAGCACCTGAACCGGATCGTCGGGGCCACCGGGGTCACCCCCGCGGTGAACCAGATCGAGCTGCACCCCTACTTTCCGCAGCACGAGATGCGCGTCGTCGACAACTCGATGGGCATCGTGACCGAGGCGTGGAGCCCCCTTGGCAAGCGTCAGGCGCCGTTCGCGGAGGCGCCGGTGGCCGACGCCGCGAAGGCGCACGGGGTGACCCCGGCACAGGTGATCCTGCGCTGGCAGATCCAGCTCGGCACGCTCCCGTTGCCGAAGTCCTCGACGCCCGAACGGCAGGCGGAGAACCTCGACGTCTTCGGGTTCGAGCTCACCGACGAGGAGATGGCGGGCATCACCGGGCTGGGTCGTCCCGACGGCCGGCTCTTCGGTGGCGATCCCGACACGCACGAGGAGATGTGACGGCCCTCGCTCGTCTCGTTCGGGTGGGTTAGCGAGGGCGTCCTTTCCGGCGGCTCTCGTGGATCCAGGGCGCGGGCCGCTCGAGCCCGTCCGGGATCTGCGTGCGACCGTCGCCGCGAGCCGCGTTCAGCTGGGTCTGCGTGACGAACAGCGCGCCGGTGAGGTCGGCGCCCGAGAGGTCGGCGTCCCGCAGGTCCGCACCGAGCAGGTCGGCCCGGCGGAGGTCGGCGCGGCGCAGGTCGGCGGCCACGAGCAGGGCGCCGCGCAGGTCGGCGTCCCGCAGGTCCGAGCCGGACAGGTCCGCGCCGAGGAGATCAGCGCCGGGACGCGCCCGCCGGGGCAGCCGTCCCGGGCGGCGCACCGACCTGCTCACTCTCGCCAGCCGGTCGCCGACCCGGCCACGCAGCTCGGCGAGGTCCAGCCGCAGCAGTGCCGCGGGCCCCTCATACGCCAGCTGCTCGACCTCGTCCCGGAGGGCGCTCACCTCGCGGTGCAGGAAGCGGTCCGCCTCCGCGAGCGGCTGCGCTGCGGCGAGGTGGAAGGCCATCTCGTGCAGCTGCCGCATGACGGGAAGGACCTCGAACATCTCCCGCGCCCGCGCCGGGTCGTCGCGCCAGTCCTGCCCACCGAAGGTCACCTGCGACACCTGCTGCCCGGCGCCGAAGCAGTCGAACACGGTGCACCCCCGGTAGCCCGCCTCGCGGAGCCGGGCGTGGATGCCGCAGCGGAAGTCCGCCTGCAGGTGACCACAGGGCTCGCCACCCGGCTTGTCGACCGGGAAGTCCGCCGACGCGGCGAACGGCAGCGCGACACAGCAGAGACCGAAGCACTCGGCGCAGTCCGCCGCGAGCGGCAGCGGCCGCCGCCCGGACTCCTCGTCGCGCCCCACCCGGTCATTGTCCACGTGTGCGCACCTGTGGTGCTCCCGCCGGGCGCCTTCCCACGGCACCTGCGCGCCCTCGGCAGCGGCAAGGTGGGCAATCGACTGCGCTGCGCCAGGCACCGGCCTACCGTGGAGAGACACCTAGTGTGATCCACGTCACATCGGCGTGGTCGCACACCGGACCGCCTCTCGGGAGCACGTCATGGCAGGACCACAGACCTCCGATCGCAAGGCACCCCGCTTCCACCACGCCCCACCACGGGACTTCGACCCGTTCGCTGCGAGCACCGAGCAGCTGCACCGGCACGGCCTGCCGCTGCGCCCGGACCCGCAGTCCCAACCCGGCATGGCCGCCCTCTGGGAGCGGCAGGCCCGCCGTTACCGGGCCTTCGAGCATCTGGAGCCGGACGCCGACACCGCCTCCGCGGACGCGACGCCTCGCAGACTGGCCGGGCTGGGGCCGGCACCGATCGAGTCGTGCGGTTACAGCCTGACCAGCCTGGCGGCACCGTTCACCGCGCTGTTCGTCACCTGGACCGTGCCGGACCTCGCGTTCAGCGCGAGCGCGCTGGGGATCAACCGGTTCCACACCTTCGTCGGTCTGGGCTTCCTGGACGTGCACGTCGAGATGTCGGTGGACCCGGCCCAGCACGTGACCAGTCGGCTGTGGGCGCAGGGCGTCGGCACCATCGCGCTGCCCGTGCGTCCGGGCGACGTGCTGAGCGGTTCCCTGTGCCTCGACACCACGCCGCCGGGCAGGGCGCACTACTTCCTCGCCAACGAGACCACGTCGCAGACGATGAACTTCACCGTGGACACCGGGTTCCCGCCTGCCGTCACGGTGGACATGGGCGTGACCCGCGAGGACCTGAACCAGCCGGCCCACCCGCTGGCGAGCTTCGGTGCCGTCTACTTCGATGAGATCAGCGCCTACACGACGGCCGGGAGCAGGGCGTTGGCCACGGGTGAGGCGATCACCATGGTGGACGAGCACGGGCGCACCCTGGCCCGGCCCTTCCTGCTGGGCGACTTTGCCTGCAAGACCGTCTTCGTCGCGGCCTGACCCTGCGGCTCGGCGCCGTCGTCGCGGCGGGCGTGTGCCGTCCACGGCCGGATGTCCCCCATCTCCGTGAGGAATCTTCGTG
>CAYRLV010000010.1:0-25722 GCA_964425155.1 uncultured Ornithinicoccus sp.
GGGTCACGGTGTCGGGTGTCGGGCGTCGTAGCGCAGGAAGCCGCGCTGCCAGGCGCCGAGGGCGATCACGGCGACGACGCAGAGGGCTCCGCCGGCCACGGCCGCGACGGCCTCGCTGAACGCGGTGGCTCCGGTCCCGGCGACGAGATCACCCAGCCGCGGGCCGCCGGCCACGACGACGATGAAGACCCCCTGGAGCCGGCCGCGCAGGTGGTCGGGGGTCGCGGCCTGCAGGATGGTCGTGCGGAACACCGCGCTGACCGAGTCCGCGGCTCCCGCGCCGGCGAGCGCGACGACCCCGCACCACAGCGCCTGGTCGCGGGTGAGCACCCCCTGGGCGAGTCCCACGGACACCCCGAACCCGCCGATCGACACACCCCACAACGCGACCGACACGACCACCGCCAGACCCTGCCGGCGGACGGCGCCCAGCCGTCCGGAGAACAGCATGGCGACCATCGCTCCCACCGCGACAGCGGCCGACATCAGCCCGACCGTCTTCGCCCCGCCGCCGAACGCGAGCGCCGCCACTGCCGGGAACAGCGCCCGCGGCTGGGCCAGGATCATCGCGCAGAAGTCGGAGAGGAAGGTCATCCGCACGTTGGGCCGGGTGCCGAGGAAGCGCAGCCCGTCCAGCACGCTGGACAGCCCCGGGCGCCGACGCGGCACCCCCGCGTCCGCCAGCGGATCGGCCTCGGGCGGAATGGGTTCCAGCCGCACGATGCCCCAGATCGCGAAGGTGAACAGTGCCGCGTCGACGCCGTAGGCGAGCACGTAGCCACCCCAGTCGACCAGCACGCCGGCGAGCAGCGGACCCACCGTCATCGCGATGTTCATCGCCGCGACGTTGAGCGCGTTCGCGGCCGGCAGCAGCGCATCCTCGAGCAACCGCGGATAGATCGCCGAGCGCGCCGGGCTGACCACGGCGAAGCCCGCGTTGTAGATCCCCACCAGGACGTAGAGCACCCCGACGTGCGTGTTGCCGAGCCACGCCTGCACCGCGTTGAGCATCGAGGTGACCCACAGCACGCCGCCCGCGACGAGCGCCACGGTCCGGCGGTCGTGCGCGTCGACGAGCGCGCCGCCATACAGTCCCATCAGCACGATCGGGCCGAGCGCGCACAGGCCGACCAGCCCCACCGCGAAGCTGGACCCGGTCAGGTCGTAGACCTGCAGACCGATGGCGACGGTCGCCAGCTGCGCTCCGATGCCGCTGACCGCGAATCCCGAGTACAGGCGCCGGTATGAGGGGTTGACCCGCAGCGGGGTGAGGTCCAGCAGGAGGGGCACCGGGCAAGGCTATTGCGGTGGCGGCCGGGCGACGGCGGCTGTCCGCCAGGCGGTGCCGCAAGGCAGAATGGCCACGTCCCGGCACCCCGGCCGGAGCTCGCGACGAGGTGATCCGATGACCGACACTGCCACCAGCGACGACTTCAAGCCCGGACTCGAGGGCGTGATCGCCTTCGAGTCCGCCATCGCCGAACCGGACAAGGCCGGCGGCGCGTTGCGCTACCGGGGCGTCGACATCAACGACCTGGTCGACAGCGTGACCTTCGGGCACGTCTGGGGCCTGTTGGTGGACAACAAGTTCAACCCGGGCCTGCCTCCCGCGGAGCCGTTCCCGCTGCCCGTGCACACCGGGGACGTCCGGGTCGACGTGCAGAGCGCGCTCGCCCAGCTGGCGCCGGTGTGGGGGTTCCGCCCGCTGCTGGACATCTCCCCCGAGCAGACCCGCGACGACCTGGCCCGGGCCTCGGTGATGGCGCTGTCCTTCATCGCCCAGTCGGCCCGCGGCCAGGACCGGCCGATGGTGCCACAGCGCGAGGTCGACCGGGCGCGGACCATCGTCGAACGGTTCATGATCCGCTGGCGCGGCGAGCCCGACCCCCGGCACGTGGAGGCGGTCGACGCCTACTGGGTGTCGGCGGCCGAGCACGGCATGAACGCCTCGACCTTCACCGCCCGTGTCATCGCCTCCACCGGTGCCGACGTCGCGGCCTGCCTGTCGGGCGCGGTCGGCGCGATGAGCGGGCCGCTGCACGGCGGGGCACCTTCCCGCGTGCTGCACATGATCGAGGCGGTGGAGCAGAGCGGTGACGCCGGCGCCTACGTGCGCGGCGTGCTCGACCGCGGCGAGCGGCTGATGGGCTTCGGCCACCGGGTCTACCGCGCCGAGGACCCGCGGGCCCGCGTGCTCCGGGCCACCTGCGAGCGGCTCGGCGCGCCCCGGCACGAGGTCGCCGTGGCGCTCGAGCAGGCCGCACTCGAGGAGCTGCAGACGCGCCGCCCCGACCGGGTCATCGCGACCAACGTGGAGTTCTGGGCGGCGGTGCTGCTCGACTTCGCCGAGGTGCCGCCGGCGATGTTCACCCCGATGTTCACCTGCGCCCGGACCGCGGGCTGGGCCGCGCACGTCCTCGAGCAGCGCCGCACCGGGCGTCTGGTGCGCCCCTCCGCCCGCTACATCGGCGAGGGACCGCGGTCGCCCGAGTCGGTGGCCGGCTGGACCGACCAGCTCGGCCCGGGCCACCGCGCCTGACCCGTCGGCCCCTCGACCGGACAGGGCGGGCGGGCGGCGCCCACTCGTCATACCGTCACGTCGCGCTGGCGAACTCGCGCGAGATCACCCGTATGCGGGGTGCCCACCCCTGTTTGCCAGCGCGACTCGACGGGCGGGCGCCTGATAGCGTCCCTCCGGTCCTGGCGGGCGACTCGGCCCCCTGACCCTGCGCGGGGACTACGGGTCGTCAGTCGACGCAGAGACAGAACGGGTGGCCAGCGGGGTCGAGGAACACCCGGAACGACGTGCCGGGCTGGTGCTCGGCCCTGGTCGCGCCGAGCTCGAGCACGGCGGCCTCGCCCTGGTCGAGGTCGTCGACCATCAGGTCGAGGTGCATCTGCTGCGGGACGTCCTGGCCGGGCCAGGCAGGTGGCGTGCAGTTGGCGACCCGCTGGAAGCAGAAGCACTGGGCGTCGTCGCGGATCTCGGCCCAACCACCGTCGTCGTCGACCGTGACCTTCCAGCCGAGCAGGGCGCCGTAGAAGGTCGCGAGGCGGCCGGGGTCGGGGCAGTCGAGGACGATGCTGGGAAAGCGTGCGAGAGCCATGCCGAGAGCCTAGGGATGATTGCGGACGTTGTGCTTCCGGACGCGGCCTCCCTACCGACCGGACACCGGTCGAGGAGGGCGGGCTGGGAGACTCGGGGGGTGACCGACGCACAGCCCCCCGTCACCGACGCACGGCCCAACCCGACCAACCCGACCGTCCCGAGCATCCCCCCGCAGCTGCTCCCGGCCGACGGCCGGTTCGGCTGCGGCCCGAGCAAGGTCCGGCCCGAGCAGCTCGACTTCCTGGCCTCGCTGGGCCGCACCGTGCTCGGCACCTCCCACCGGCAGGCGCCGGTGCGCGAGCTCGTGGGCCGCGTGCGATCGGGGCTGGCGCAGCTGTTCGCCCTGCCGGACGGCTACGAGATCGTGCTCGGCAACGGCGGCACCACCGCGTTCTGGGACGCCGCGGCGTTCGGTCTCGTCCGTGACCGGGCGCAGCACCTCACGTATGGGGAGTTCTCCGGCAAGTTCGCGAAGGTCACCGCAGGCGCGCCGTTCCTCGGCGAGCCCACGGTCCGGTCCGCCGAGCCTGGTGCGGTCGCCACTCCGGTGGCCGAGGCCGGGATCGACGCGTACGCCTGGGCGCACAACGAGACCTCCACCGGGGTGATGGCCCCGGTCCGCCGGGTGGAAGGGGCCGACGAGGACGCACTGGTCCTGGTCGACGCGACCTCCGGCGCCGGTGGCCTCCCGGTCGACGTCGCGCAGACCGACGTCTACTACTTCGCGCCGCAGAAGTGTTTCGCGGCCGACGGAGGGCTCTGGCTGGCGGCCTTCTCCCCCGCCGCGCTGGAGCGGGTCGAGCAGGTCGCCGCGTCGGGCCGGTGGGCGCCCGCGTTCCTGTCCCTGCCGACGGCGATCGCGAACTCCCGCAAGGACCAGACCTACAACACCCCCGCGGTCGCCACGCTGGCGCTGCTGGCCGACCAGGTCGGCTGGCTGCTGGACCGAGGCGGCCTGGACTGGGCGGTCGCGCGGACCACGGAGAGCTCGGGGAGGCTCTACGCGTGGGCCGAGCGCACGTCATACACGACGCCCTTCGTGACCGACCCGGGGTCGCGCTCGCTGGTGGTCGGCACGATCGACCTGGCCGACGAGGTGGACGCGGCTGCGGTCTCGGCGGCGTTGCGGGCCAACGGGATCGTCGACACCGAGGCCTATCGCGGGCTGGGCCGCAACCAGCTGCGCATCGGCCTGTTCCCCGCCATCGAGCCCGACGACGTGACGGCGCTGACCGCGTGCATCGACCACGTGGTGGCCGCCCTCTCGTGACCACGGTGTCGGCGAGCGCCGAGGAGCTGCCGCAGAGGACTCAGCGCTCTGGTTGACTGGCGCCGTGACGAAGACGAGCTCATCAGCCCCCGCCGCAGCCCTGGACACCGCCAACCTCAGCCGGGAGGAGGCGCAGCACCGGTCTGCGCACCTGACCGTCACCGGCTACCGGGTGGAGCTGGACCTCACGGGCGCGAAGGACCCGGGGCAAGCGACCTTCCCGTCCACCACCACGATCGAGTTCACCTCGACGGCGGACTCGACGTTCCTCGACTTCATCGGGCCGCGCGTGCACTCGGTGACCGTCAACGGGGCGACGCTCGACCCGGCAACCTGCTACGACGGCAACCGGATCCAGCTGTCCGGACTGGCCGACCACAACGTCGTCACGGTCTCCGCCGACGCCGCCTACAGCCGGTCCGGGGAGGGGCTGCACCGGTTCGTCGACCCCGCGGACGGTGAGACCTACCTCTACACCCACTACGAACCGGCTGACGCGAGAAGGGTGTTCGCGAACTTCGAGCAGCCCGACCTCAAGGCTCCCTTCACGTTCGTGATCGACGCGCCGGCCGGATGGCACGTCCACTCCAACCAAGCCGTGGCGACGCAGACCAGCGAGGGCGACGCCCAACACGTCGAGTTCGCCCCCACCGCGCCGATGTCCACCTACATCACCAACATCACGACCGGCCCCTACCACCTGGTCCGCGACAACTGGAGTCGCACGCTCGCCGACGGCCGGACGCTGGAGGTGCCGCTCGGCGCACTGTGTCGGGCCTCGCTGGCGGAGCACTTCGACGCCGACGAGATCCTCGAGGTCACCAAGCAGGGCCTCGACTTCTTCCACGAGGCGTTCGACTACCCCTACCCGTGGGGCAAGTACGACCAGGCGTTCGTGCCGGAGTACAACATCGGCGCGATGGAGAACCCCGGCTGCGTGACCTTCAACGAGCACTACGTGTTCCGCTCCGCCGCCACCGACGCGCAGTACGCCGGACGGGCGAACACCATCCTGCACGAGATGGCACACATGTGGTTCGGCGACCTGGTGACCATGCAGTGGTGGGACGACCTGTGGCTCAAGGAGTCGTTCGCCGACTACATGGGCGCGCACGCGTCGGTGGCCGCGACGCGCCACACCGACGCCTGGACGAGCTTCGCCAGCAACCGCAAGGCCTGGGCCTACCTGCAGGACCAGCTGCCGACGACGCACCCCATCGTCGCCGACATCACCGACCTCGAGGCGGCCAAGCAGAACTTCGACGGCATCACCTACGCCAAGGGCGCGTCGGTGCTCAAGCAGCTGGTCGCCTACGTCGGCGTGGACGCCTTCTTCGCCGGCTCACGCTCCTACTTCCGCGCTCACGAGTTCGGCAACACCACCCTGCCCGACCTGCTGGCC
Source organism: uncultured Ornithinicoccus sp. (assembly GCA_964425155.1). Taxonomy (GTDB): domain Bacteria; phylum Actinomycetota; class Actinomycetes; order Actinomycetales; family Dermatophilaceae; genus Segeticoccus. The sequence goes on from CAYRLV010000010.1 coordinate 5,782, forward strand.
GCGCTCGAGGAGTCCTCCGGCCGGGATCTGCGGCAGTGGTCGGCACGTTGGCTGGAGACCGCCGGACTGTCAACACTGACACCGGTGCTCGAGGTCGGCGAGGGCGGCGCCATCGCGTCGCTCACGGTCCAGCAGGAGTCGGTCGACCCGACCACCGGTGCACCGACGCTGCGACCGCACCGCCTGGCCGTCGGACTGTATGCCGTGTCCGACGGCGCCCTGCGCCGCACCCACCGCCTCGAGCTCGACGTGACGGGCGAGCGGACCGACGTCGCCGAGGCGAGCGGCCTGCCGGCGCCCGACCTGATCCTGGTCAACGACGACGACCTCACCTACGGCAAGGTGCGGTTGGACGAGCGCTCCCTCGCCACCGCGCGCGAGCACCTCGCAGTGATGGAACCCGAGCTCTCGCGGGCCCTGGTGTGGTCGGCGCTCTGGAACGCGACCCGCGACGGGGTGCTGCCCGCCTCCGACTACCTGCAGGTCGTCCGGACCCAGACCCCGCACGAGCCGGACGCCGCGATCCTGCGCGACGTCCTCGGCAACGCCCGCACCGCGGTGGAGCGGTACCTGCCCGCCGCGGAGCGACAGGGTGGCCGGGCCGGACTGCTGGAGGTGGCGTGGCAGAACCTGGACACCAGCGAGGCGGGCTCGGACCGGCAGCTGGTGTGGGCGCGCACCGTCGCCGGCGTGGCCGCCACCTGCCCCACCGGAGCGGAGCGAATCCGCAGCATCCTGAACGGATCCGAGTCGGTGGACGGGCTCCGTCTGGACCCGGACCTGCGGTGGTCCTTCTGGCAGGCGCTGGCCGCGACCGGAGGCGCCACCGAGGCCGAGCTGGACGCCGAGCTGGAGCGTGACCGCACGGCGTCCGGCGCGACGCACCGGATCGCCGCCCTCTCCGGTCGTCCCGACCCGGACGTCAAGGAGCGGGCCTGGACGACGCTGACCGAGTCCGACGAGCTGACGAACGAGCACCTGAGCGCGACGATCGCGGGGTTCGCGCAGCCGCTGCACACCGACCTCACCGCCCGCTACGCCGACCGCTACTTCGCCGGGCTGCGCCGGTGGTGGGCCGAGCGCAGCATCGAGATCGCGACCCGACTGGTGCGCGGTCTCTACCCCGCCCACCAGGACCTGGCCGACGGCCAGCGCCCCGAGGAGCACCCGGTGGTCCGGCAGTCGCAGGCGTGGCTCGACGCGAACGTCGACGCGCCGGCAGCCCTGCGCCGCCTCGTGATCGAGCAGCAGGACCACCTGCTGCGGGCGCTTGGCGCCCAGGCGACGGCACGCCATACCTGACCACCCGCGTTGTTGCGGCGAGGGCGGCCTCCCGGCGGGGCGCTCTCGCCGCAACCAACGTGGGGCTCGGTCACGGCTACCATCGAGGACCGTGGGCGACAACGCGCCCGGAGCCGTGCGGCTGGTGCGGCCGGGATCGTATGACGGGTGGTCCTGTCCGGTCGCCGCGTGGAGCGAGCCCGCGAGGGAGCTGCTGGCGCAGGACCCGGTCCTCCGGTTCCACTCGGTGTTTCGCGAGGCGGTCAACCTGCGCTGCGGGGGCCGGCTGGTCACCTGCACGAACCTGCCGCTGCGCGCACCGCACGGCATCGAGGTCGCCGAACCGGGGCTGGCGCTGCTCTCCCGGCTCGGCCGGGACGACCCCTCCGCGACCGTGCGGTGCCGGCTCGACGGTCCGGCCGAGGCCCCAGCGGGCAGCGCGGGGGCAGCCCCGCACCTGTTCGACCCGACCGTCCCCCACACCGGCCCGGCCGCCCTCCAGTCGGGGCTGTCCTCCTTGCGGCAGCACGTGCTGCGCGCCCGGCCCCTCACCGGATTCGGCGATGACTGGTCCGGGTTGCTCACCCGGACCGACCTGACCGCAGCCGTGCGCTCGGTGCGGGCAGGCGTCGTGGACGAGTCGGTGCTCGGCTGGCTCGGGCGCGGCCCGGGGCTGACCCCGAGCGGGGACGACGTCCTCGTCGGAGCGATCACGACCCTCGCCGGCCTCGGCGCCCTCGACGCGGAGGCGCTGCGCCGACTCGGCGTCCGGCTCGAGCCGGCGGCCCGCGAGCGCACCACCGACGTCGCAGCGGAGTACCTGCACTACGCCTGCCGCGGGATGGCCGCCGGAGGGTTGCGAGCGCTCCTCACCGCGCTGGGCGGTGCCGGGCCGCCGGCGATCGAGGCGGCCGCGGAACGGCTTCGCCGCCACGGGCACACGTCGGGTGCGGACGGCCTGCTCGGTGTGCTCCTCGCGCTCACCGTGGTCGCGAGCGACCTGGGGCACGACCGGTGACCGGATCGGCGGGGCCGGTCGCTCAGGAGTCGCGCAGGACGTACCAGATCGCGCGGCTCTCGGTCTTGCGCTCGTTGGCCCAGTGGTGCGGCTGGTCACCCAGGAAGTGCAGCGAATCGCCCCGGCGCAGCTCGTAGCGCACTCCGGCGATGTCGAAGACCATGCCGCCACTGAGCACGTAGACCAGCTCCTCACCGGGGTGGACGAGGAGCTTGTCGCCGCTGTCGGCCCCCGGCTCGATCGTCGCCACGGCGGCGGCACCGTGGAAGGGCGCGTAGGGCCCGGAGATCCCGGCCAGGTGCAGACCTGCGTGCGGGGTGAACACGTCGGCCCGGTCGGAGGCCGGCGTGAAGGCCACCGGGTCGGCCAGCCGGTCGTCACCGATGAAGTGACCCACGGGACAGTCGAGGGCAGCGGCGATCTTCAGCAGGGTCGTGACCGTGGGCACCATGTCGTTGCGCTCGACCTTGTGGATCGCCGCAGCCGAGACGTCGGCCTTGGCCGCGAGCTGCTGCAACGACAGCCGCTGGTTCTTGCGCAGGTACCTGACCTTGTCACCGATCGAGCTGACGATGCCGGTGACGTGTTCGTCGATCCTGGCGCCGTGTGACGTGCTGGTGTGTGAACGTGCCATGTTCTCCAGAGGGCTGTACGCCCGGTAGGGGCCACCCGAGCGGGGCTCGGACTGGCTGGTTCGTCAGGGGTCTCAGTGCGGGAGGAGCTCGCGCAACCGCTGCGCGCACGCCGCCCGGTAGGCGACGCTCGGGTCGAAACCCAGGTCACGGACCCGCCCGGTCGACGGGCAACGGGCGAGGACGTCCCTGCTGGTTGCCTCGATCAGGCCGGCAGTCGTCGAGCACTCGGCGCGCAGGATGTCACAGACCTCGCCCACCAAACGCACCGCCCCCTCATACAGATCCGAATCCGCAACAGCCAACGGATACAGCTGGTTCTCCGCGGCCCGCCAGGCCGCGAAGACGGCCGCTTCCTTCGAGCCCACCGGCTCGGAACCAGCACCGGCGGCGGCACCGGACGGGCGTTGCGGGGACTCGATCACGAACCATGAGTATACCGGCCGCGGCGGTCCATCCGGTTCATCGGCACCCTCTCCTTGTCTCTACTATCCGATACGTTTCTGTTGTATCGTGGGCGACATGGCTTCCCGGCTCGTCAACGATGCACACCGTCACATCGGGGTCATGCCCGAGTTCCCGTTCTACGGCGGGCCCCCGGTGCATCCCGACATCTCGGCCCGGGAGACCGTGGCCGAGCTGGTCGCCGACATGGACCGCGAGGGCACCGAGCGCGCGCTCGTCATCCCCAACTACGGAGTGCCGGACCCCAAGATCTCCTTCTCGCTCAACGAGCTCGCCCTCGAGGCTGCCGCCGCCGACGACCGGATCCGGTGCGGGATCTGGACCTCTCCCCGGCCTCAGGACGCCGAGCTCAACGACGCGGCACTGGCCCTCGCCGGTGAGTCCTCGGTGAAGGTCCTCAAGACGAGCTTCCTGCTGGGCGGCCGGGCCGACGACCCGGACTGCCAGGTGCAGCTCGACCGGATCTTCGGCGCCGCGCGCGAGCACGGCCTGGTCGTCCACGTCCACACCTCCTCCGGAGGCAACTCCGACATCGACGTCGTCGGCACCCTCGTGGACCGGTACGGCGACGACGTCAAGATCCACCTGGTGCACATGGGCGGCGGCGTCAGTGCGCACATCAAGCTGATCGGCCACCAGTTCTTCGACTGGATCGAGGCCGGCAAGCAGGTCTACACCGACACCAGCTGGGCCGTCGGGTTCGCGCCGCGGTGGCTCGTGCACGAGATCGAGAAGCGCGGCATCGGGCAGGACCGACTGCTGTACGCCAGCGACGAGCCCTGGGGCGACCAGGCAGGTGAGCTCGCGCGGATGAAGGCGGCCGCGGGCGACGGAGACCTGGCCCAGCTGTTCCTGCGCGACAACTTCGCCGCCCTCTACGGCGACTGAACGCTGACCTAGGCGCGGGAAAAGCGTGCAACCGGTGCGCCATCGGAAAGGAGAAAGCTCATGGTGGACGTCGTAGGTGAACGGGTCAACCCCGGAGATGCCATCGTCGACTACGAGGACAAGGTCTTCCCGGACCATCAGGCGGAGCCGGGGCAGAAGGCCTTCGTCTTCTACCACTGTGTCCCGTTCGAGAGTTCCGCGTCGCTGGTGAACCTGCTCACCGCGACCCGGATCCTGCGGAAGGGATTCGAAACCCACTTCGTCATGTTCGGCCCCGGGTCGCTGGCCGCGGCCGCGACGCGCGGATTCCCGAAGGTCGGCGACGAGGGCTTCCCCGGCAACCTGAACTACAACACCCTGCTCCGCCGCTACATGGACGAGGGCGGCCACGCGTACGCGTGCCGGTTCTCGGCGGCCGCGCTCTACGGCATGCGGGAGGTCGACATGATGGAGGGCGTCAAGCCGATCAACCCGAAGGACGTGCTGGACGCTGCCATCACGGCCTGGAAGGAGCACGCCCTCACCCTCAACACGTGGACCATGTAGTGCCGAGGTGAACGGTGCGGCTCGCCCGGGCGAGCCGGTCCCGAGAACCCCCGGTCGGCGATGCGGCCACGTCGCGTCGCCGGCCGGGGATTCTCGCGTCCGCACCCTCACTCCGGCGGCGAACCCCACTGCTTGCGGTGGCTGCCCGGCATCGCGGTGATGACCGTGTGCTTGACCGGCCACGGGAGCCGCCGGTAGAGGGGCACGAAGACCCGCTTCCAGAACAGCACCTGCAGGCTCCGGCGGCCGACGGGGCCCGGCCGACCGAGGTACTCACGAGCGAGATCGGCCTGGGTCGCCTCCAGCAGGTACTTCTGCGAATTGGTGCGCAGCCACCAGAAGAAGCGGTTCATGACCGGGCCGCCTCCAGACCGTTCTGCGCGGCCAACGCCATCGGCTCGGAGAGCGCGCCCATCGCCGGTGAGTAGACGTTCTCCATCCACGCGATGTCGTGCAGCGTCAGCCCCTTCCGGGCCGCCATGGCCAGGAAGTCACAGCGTTCCTTGACCCCCTCGCCGCCGACCAGCTGGGCACCGATCAGCTTGAGCGTGCCCGGTTCCGCGAGCAGCTTGACCCGGATCTTCTTGAAGTCCGGGTAGTAGCGGGCCCGGGAGATCCCCTCGGCGACGCCCTTCACGTAGGGGATGCCCAGCGCCCCGGCCAGCGCCTCGCCGAACGAGACACCGCCGATCATCCACTTGCCGGCCACCAGGCCCCACGGCACGTGCACGGGCGCGTAGGTGCGCAGCCGGCCCGCGGCGCCACTGCCCGCGACCTTGCCCTGGGCGTAGGCGTGACTGCCGGAGAGGCCCTGGACCGGGACGCCCGTGGTCCCCTGGGGCACCTCGACACAGTCGCCGGCCGCGAAGACGCCCGGCGCCGAGGTCTGCATGTGCTCGTCGACGATGAGGCCACCGGTCGAGCCACGCTTGATGCCGGCTGCCGCCGCCAGGTCGTTGTTGGGCAGCTTCTTGGCCCCGATCACGACCATGTCGACCGGGATCTCACCCTCGGAGGTGCGGACCGCCTGCACGCGCTCGGTCCCCAGGAACGCGTCGATGCGGGTGTTGAGGTGCACGTGCACGCCCAACTCGGCCCACGACTCCTCGACCGGCGCCATGATGTCCGGGTCGGTGATCTCGGCCATCGGCCACGGGTGCGGGTCGACCAGATGGGTCTCGATGCCCCGGTGGGCCAGGGCCGTCGCCATCTCGACGCCGATCGGTTGCGCCTCGGCCACGACCGCGCAGGAGACGCTGTCGAGGATCTTGTCCCATCGCTCGGCCGCGCGGATGTCCCGCACGTAGTAGAGGTTGCCGAGCTCCGCGCCGGGGACGTCGGGGCGTTCGTAGCGGAAGCCCGTCGCCACGACGAGCTGGTCGTAGTGCACCGTCCCCTGCCCGGGCACCTCGACGGTGCGCTTGCCCGTGTCGATGCCGCTGACGACCGTCTCGTAGTGGATGTCGAAGCCGCGCTCGGCGTAGAACTCCTTGCCCTGCAGGATCAGCCGGTCGAACGAGTCGATCTCCTTGCCGTGCACGTAGGGGATGCCGCACGGGCTGTAGGCGACGTCGGCCAGCTCGGTGAAGACGATGATGTGCGCGTCCGGGTCCACTTGCTGGGCCGCACCGGCCGCACCCATCCCGGCGGCGCTGCCGCCGATGATCACGATTGTCCTTGGCATCGTCGTTCCTCTCGTCCGATGAGGCTCGGTCCTGCTGTTCCGTGTCTCGCGTGGCCGGCCCTGCTATCCGCGCAGGGACCGGTAGAGCCGTTCGTGCTCGGCGGCGGCCCGCTGCCACGTGAACCGGGCCACCACCGTCCTGCCGCCGGACACCAGCCGTCGGCGCAGCGCGGGATCGTCCATCACGGCCGCCATACCGCGGGCCAGGTCACTCGGGTCCCCCGCCGTGGTGAGGACGGCGTTCTGTCCGTCCACGAGGTACTCCTGCAGCACCGGGATGTCGCTGGCGACCACGGGCAGGTCGGCGCTGAGTGCCTCCAGCACGGCCAGGCCCCATCCCTCCTTGAGCGAGGGGAAGGCCAACGCGTCGGCCGAGCGGTACCAGTGGTGCAGGGTCTCGTCGCTCACCGTGCCCACCTGGATCACGTCCGTGCCGAGTTCCAGACCGAGCTCACCGAGCAGCGCCAGCGCCTTGTCCCGGTATGCCGTGTAGTCCTGGAAGGAGTGCCCGCCGACGATGATGACGGCCGGCTGCCTTCCCGCAGAACGCAACTCGGCGAGTGCCCGGAACAGGCAGTCGGTGCCCTTGCGGGGCTCGATCCCACCGACGGCCAGGAAGACGAACCGGTCGTCGACCCCGGCCTCGGTGCGCAGCTCGGTGCGCGCGGCCGCGTCGATCGGGCCGAAGCGGGCACGATCCACCCCGTTGTAGATCACCTCGGACTCGACGCCGTACTCCCGCCGCAGCCGACGGCGCCAGTCCTCGCTGACGACGACCAGCCAGTCGGGCTCGAGGATCGCCTGCCGCTGGCACTCGATCAGGGCGGCAGTGGTGAAGTCGTCCACGTGGTGCACGGTGCGCAGCACGACCACCGGCGCCCCGGCATCGCGGACCCGTGCCGCGGCCCGCGCCGAGATGCAGTCCTGGGTGTGGAGGACGTCGACCTCGTCCGCGACGGACCGCAGCCCGGCCTCGAGCGCGTCCACCGAGGCGAAGACCCGCTCCTCGAGGGTGGGCAGGTGGGCAGGTGCGGGGATCAGCGTGGAGGGTGCGTCCACGGCGCGGAAGAAGCCACCGGGCTCACGGTCCAGCGCCACGACACGCACGCAGGCGTCCCGCGCCACGAGGGCGTCCGCGAGGGAGAGGGTGTGCACCACCCCGCCGCGTGGTCGGGTGGAGTAGCTAACCAGCGCGACGCGGGGGGATTCCGGTGGGGCCTTGGTCATGGTGAGCTCCCGAGTTCAGCGACAGGTTTCCGGTGGCGAGGGCGGCAGCCGTGAGCGAGGCGCGAGCGGCCGTCTCGGTGACGATGCACCCCGCGTCGACGAGGGTGTCCCGTTGTGTCCTCCAGTTCTGCGGGTCGTGGTCGGTGCCCAGGACGTAGGCGACGACCTGCGGTCCGCCGGCATCCATGATCTCTCGGCACACCGGCGCCAGGGCGCCGGCAGGATCGGGGTGGGAGCCGTGCCCGAGCACCACGTCCAGCACGATCGCGGCCACCGTGGGGTCCGCGGCGTGCTCGCGGACGGCGTCGACGCGGGCCTCGGGATCGATCATCGGGTGGGGCCGACCGCGGGTGAACTCCTCCTCACCCAGATCGAGGCACTGGTGACTGCCCGGGGGTGCCGGGAGCCCCCAGGCCGGGTCGAGGGGTGTGTTGGAGTGGACCGGCCCGAGCAGGCCACCGAGGATGACCAGGGACTCGTAGCAGAGGGTGCCGCCGGAGAAGAGGCCGCGCACGACCCTGCGTTCGGTAGCCAGCCGTCCCCTCGCCTGCGCCACGGTCGGCCCCTCCGTGTGAGTGACGTCCGGTGCCGTGCGGCCGAGCACCCGCAGCGTCTCCACGACCCCGGCCTCGAGGGTGCGGGTCAGCGTCGCGGTGGCCGGGACCTCCAGGACGCCCTCGTCGAGACCGACCAGGCAGGCGACCACCGGGGTGTCCCCGGCGGCGGACAGCACCCGTTGGGCGACGTCCGGCGCGGGTGGCTTGGAGACGAGCAGGATCACCTCGGTGCCGGGGTCCCGGCGCAGCGCCTCGATGCCGGCGAGGGTCATCCGTCCGTCCACCGCGCGGCTGAGGTCACGTCCGCCGACGCCGATGACGTGGCTGACGCCCACCCCCCACCGGTCCAGCAGGCTCATCACCTCCTGCGCCCCCGTCCCGGCCGCCGCGACGACACCCACCGGGCCGGGTGTCACGACATTGGCGAACCCCAGCCCGGTGCCTCCGAGCATCGCGGTGCCGGCGCCGGGTCCCATCACCAACAGGTCCCGGGACCGGGCGAAGGTCTTCAGCGCGACCTCATCGGCGAGCGGAACGTTGTCGCTGAACAGGAGCACGTGCAGGCCGGCGGACAGCGCCTGGTCCGCCACCAACGTCGCGTACTCTCCGGGCACCGAGACCACGGCCACGTTCGTGTCGGGCCCGGCCTCGAGGGCGGCCCGGATCGTCCGGGCGTCGGGTGCGGCGCGCTCCGTGTCCTCGGCGGGCGCGGCGAACACCGCCTCCTGGCCCGCGTCGAGGGCGCGGTCGGCCGCGTCCTCGTCGTCGGCCCGCACGGCCAGGCAGAAGTCGCCTGCCTCCGCTCCGTCGAGCCGGTCCGTCGCGATCCCTTCGGCCGCCAGGGTGTCGAGGTTGGCGGGAGTCGCGGCGACGGCGGTCGCCCACTGGACGCCCGGCGTGGCCCGCATCGCCCGCATCCCGCGCAGGGCCACGACGGAGTCGACGTAGGTGTCGGGGAAGACCCGCGCGGAGCCCGTCACCGGCTGCTCCGTCCGAGTGCCGCGACGGGCGGTTCGGTGCCTGCCGCACGCACGATCCGTGTCCCGGCGGAGACGTCGTCCGGGTCGGTGCACCGGAGGCTGCGCGCCACCAACTCGGCGGACGTGATCACGGCCAGCTCGCCACCGCGGCGCAGGAATCGGCTCGCCGCCCGGATCTTGGGCGCCATGCTGCCCTCGGGGAACTGCCCCTGGGACAGGAGCTCGTCCGCCTGGTCCACGTCCAACTGGCCGACCGGCCGCTGGTGGGGTGTGCCGAAGTCCAGCTGCACCGCGTCGACGGCGGTCACGATCACCAGGGCCTGGGCGCCGACGGCGGCGGCGAGCTCGGCTGCCGCGTAGTCCTTGTCGATGACCGCGTCGAGACAGACCAACCGTCCCTGCCCGTGCCGCGCCACCGGGATCCCGCCCCCTCCCCCGGTGATGACCAGGTGCCCGGCCTCGAGCAGGCGCCGGATCGCGTCGATCTCGACGATCTCGACCGGCCGGGGTGAGGGCACCACCCGGCGGTAGCCACGCCCCGCGTCGTCCTGCACGGTCCAGCCACGCTCGCGACCGAGCCGCACCGCGTCCGCCTCGAGCAGGAACGGGCCGATCGGCTTCGTCGGGGAGAGGAACGCGGGATCCGACTGGTCCACGACCACGTGGGTGACCACACTGACCACGTCGTCCCGCCCGGTGGCCTCGCGGATCGCCAGGGCGATGAGGCTGCCGAGCTCACCCTGGGTCATGGCCACCAGCGAGAAGAGCGGCTGCGGGGGCACCAGGGCGGCACCGTCCTCCTGCTGAATCGCCAGGTTGCCGACCTGCGGCCCGTTGCCGTGGACCAGCGCCACGTTCCAGCCGTCCTGGAGCATCTGCCCGATCACTCCGGCCATCACCGCGGCGTGCCTGGCCTGGTCGTCGTAGCTGCCGGACTCGTGCGCCACCGTGAACGCGTTGCCTCCCAGCGCGACAACAGCCAGTCTGGACACGGCGGTCACTCCTCGCCCGTGGTGCCACCCACGTCATACATCATCGGTGGTCTGTCGTTCAGCATAGTAGACAATTCGTGACCGGGACAAGGCTGCGCCACGTCCGTCGACCACCCGTCGCGGGCACGCGTACTCGCCCCCGCGGCAGCCCCGCCCGGCGACAAGCCCTTGACACGGCGTCGATCCTGACGTCTCCTAAAAGAGACGACACCTGTCGTAGAGTGTATGTACGGAAGGCCTCGCGCGATGAGCACTCCCTCCCTGGGTGGTCCAACAACACCGACGACGGACGGGGGCCGCGCCGATGAGGCCGCGTTGACCTCGCTGATCCTCGACCTGCAGGCCCGAGGGTTGCGTGTCGAGGCGCCGATCGAGGGGCGCCGGGGCGGGGCGGGGCCCTCGGACTCCGGCCAACTGTGGGTCGGCGGCTACGCGCTGACCGTCCCGACCGACAATGCGACCGCCAGCGACTCGCCCTACCTGCTCAAGCCGGAGGACGACGGCTACGGCATCTACCGCGACGGGGTCCGGTTGGCCGACGCGCACGGTCAGCCCCGCCCCCGGTACTACGACCTCGAGACCGCCGAGGGCATCCCCTACTGGAAGATCGGCCTGCTCCACCTGGACTCGTTCGCGAGCACCGTGGTGCAGACCTGCTCCTACTGGGACACCCCCGACCAGTGCGGGTTCTGCGGCATCGAGCTGTCCCTCCAGGCCGGCCGCACCATCGTCAAGAAGCGGCCCGACCAGCTGGCGGAGGTGGCCAAGGCCGCCCGGGACCTCGACGGGGCCGTCGACGTCACTCTCACGACGGGGAGCTCCAACGCACCCGACCGTGGTGCGCGCTACGTCTCGCGCTGCGCCGAGGCGGTGAAGGCGGCCACCGGCCTGCCGGTGGAGGTGCAGTTCGAGCCGCCCCGTGACCTGGACGTGCTGGACGAGGTGCGCGATGCGGGCGTGGACACCGTCGGGATCCACGTCGAGACCTTCGACCCGGACGTGCTGGCCAGGGTCGCGCCGGGCAAGGCACGCACCGGGATCGACCGGTACTTCGAGACCTGGGAGCGTGCCGTCGAGGTGTTCGGCGCCGGCCAGGTCACCACCTACGTGATCCTCGGCATGGGCGAGGACCCGGACGTCACGATCGAGGGCTGCCGGCGGGCCATCGACATCGGCGTCTACCCGTTCGTCGTGCCGCTGCGCCCGGTGGCGGGCAGCCTGATGGCCGACGTGAAGCCGCCCGACCCCGCCTACACCCAGCGGATCTACCGTCGGGTGCTCGGCTACATGACCCTGAGCGGGATGCACTCGGGGACCGCCAAGGCCGGATGCGCCCGGTGCCAGGCGTGTTCCGGCCTCCAGGCGCTCGAGCCCCTGGCCGCCGCGGGGGCCGGCACGTCATGAGCACCGTGTCCGCCGGTGCGGACGCCCCGACGCTGATCACCTGCCGCCCCGCGGTGGGCGAGGAGGAGCTCGCCGCGCACTTCGCGATCCGCCACCAGGTCTTCGTCACGGAGCAACACGTGTTCGCCGGATCGGATCGCGACCCTCACGACCACCGCCCCGACGCCATCCACCTGCTCGGCCGCTACCGCGGCGAATTCGGTGGTGCGGTGCGACTGTTCCCGGTCGACGGGCCCGGCGACGTCTGGCAGGGCGACCGCCTGTGCGTCCTCCCCGCCTACCGGGTGCACGGTCTGGGCGCCCCGTTGGTGCGCTGCGCGGTCGCCACGGCCGCCACCCGAGGTGGCGCCCGGATGGTGGCCCACATCCAGCTGCCCAACGTCACCTTCTTTCGCCGCCTCGGCTGGCAGCTCGACGGCGACACCGAGATGTATGCGGGGCTGGAGCACCAACCGATGAGCATCCCCCTCGCACCGGCGGACGCGGCAGCCCGGCTGGTGCAGGAGCTGTCCGCCGGGATCCCGGCCCGGTGACCGGCCGCGGGTCGTCAGCGGCGCAGACCGGTCACGGCGTCCACCCGCAGGTCCAGCACGGTGGCGCTCTCCCCACCGTGCCGGATCGCCAACACTCCCGTGGCATCGAGCCGCCCGATCTGCGCCAGGGTGAGCCCCCGCTCCTCGAAGGCGTCGCGGCACTCGGCCACCCGGTCCGGCGCGGCGCACAGCAGGAAGGCGAAGGCCGGGAAGCAGGTGAGCCACGCCGCCAGCGGGACGCCGGACGGGCACGGCACGCGATCCAGGTCGACGGTCACGCCGAGCCGCCGGTTCTCCAGCAGCATGGCCAGGGACCCGACCAGCCCGGCCATGCTGACGTCCTTCGCCGCCTCGCACGCACCGGAGCCGGCGACGCGCGCCAGCGTGCGCACGTCGGCCGCCAGGTGCTCGCCCCGTTCGTCGAACGAGGCGAAGAACGGGAAATCGCTGCGCATCTGCCCCTCGGTGCAGCAGGCCAGCAGCAGCTCCTGCCCGGCCGCGGCCCGCGTCGTGGACAGCGCGCGCGACGTCCAGCCGGAGCCGAACGCGGACAACGCCGGGGCACCGTCGTGCAGGGTGAGGTGCCCACCGACGACAGGCACGTCATACATCCGGCTCCCGTCCCGGAGTCCGCGCAGCACCTGCCGCGCCACCTCCGCCGAGGCGACCACGGTGTCGACGATCGCTTCCGGGACGGCTCCCATCGCGGCCAGGTCGTTGACATTGGCGACCACCGCCGCGAGCCCGGCACCGTAGGGGTCCGCGGCCACGAACGCGGGGAGCAGCGCCTCGCCGCACACGACGGTGCCGGCCCCGGGCGGGTCGGACTCGCGTGGGACGACGGCCCCGTCGTCGCCGGGACCGGCGACCCAGTCCGCGCCCCCGAGGACGTCGCTGACCACGCCGATGCCCGCCTTGGCTCGCAACGCGGGGTTGTCCCGCAGCGCGAGCGCCAGTGCCCTGACATCGATCTCGCCCCGCGACCCGTCCATCGCTGCTCCCGTCCCGCCGCGCTGCGTGCTATCGGAAAGTGGACAATACGTTTATGATAGGCCACATGGCGGATGCCTTCCTCGAACTCCCCCCTCGCGCCGACAAGCCGAGGGTCAGCGGTCTGACGCACGTCATCGACAAGGGCATCGGGCCGGCCGCCACCGACGACGTGCTGAGCTCGGCGGCGGACCACGTGGACGTCTGGAAGTTCGGATGGGGCACCTCCTACGTCGACCGGCGGCTGCGCGACAAGCTCGCCCTACTGCACGGCCACGACGTCTGCTCCTGCCTCGGCGGCACCCTCCTGGAGGTGGCCTGGGCACAGGGTCAGGCGGACGCGTGCCTCGCGTGGGCGGCCGAGGTCGGCTTCCGCGCCGTGGAGGTCTCGCGTGGCGTCGCCGCCATGACGGTCCCCGAGAAGCACGCGCTGATCCGTCGCGCGACCAGACGGTTCACCGTGCTCTCCGAGGTCGGTCGCAAGGACTCCCGGGAGGAGCTCTCCGAGCAGGAGTGGTCGGACGAGTTCGCGGGCGACCGAGAGGCCGGCGCCACCTGGGTCATCGCCGAGGGGCGCGAGAGCGGCACGGTCGGGTTGTACCGCAGCGACGGGTCGGTGCGGGAGGACATCGTGGCCGCGGTGGTCAAGGCCGTCGACGTGGGTGCCGTCCTGTTCGAGGCACCGCGCAGGGACCAACAGGCTTGGTTCATCAGCGAGTTCGGCCCTGACGTCAACCTGGCCAACGTCGCGCCCGACGAGGCGATCGCGCTGGAGACGCTGCGCCTGGGGCTGCGGGCCGACACCTTCGGACTGGGACGGGCATGGCAGCCGGCTCGAGCCTGACCGCGACCTTCGTGCCACCGGCCCGCAACACCGTGCCCGGCAAGTACCGCGGCGTGGCCGTCACCCGCCTCGGCGCGCCCCTGGACGCGGAGGACCTGGCCGGTCACCTGCAGGGCAAGTCGGCCTACCGCCGGACCAGGTTCGTGGTGCTGCGGCACGCCGACCAGGTCGCCATCGCCCGCGTATGGCGGGACGACCCCGAGTCGCTCTTCGCCCCGATCACCCGGGTCCAGGTGGTCGCCGTGCCCGACGAGTGCAGCTACGTGCACAGCCCGGAGGCGGACACCGCGATCCCCTCCGCGCTGGCCCTCGCCGCCCGGACGGCCGGGGCCAGCACCCGCGCGGTCGTCGTGCAGGGCCGCTACGAGCACATCAGTTTCATCCTCGATCCCGAGCCCCTCCGGGTCGTGGTCCGTGAGATCAGCCCCCCGGACCCCCCGAAGCTGCTCGACCAGGCGCAACGGGTGCTGGACGTCACCGAGGACCTGCCACCGATCGAGTTGGTGCCGGACGTGGTCCGGCTGTCCGACCTGGCCGCGCAGCACCCCGCCGAGCGCTACCTCGTGCCCTGCCGGGGAAGCGGATTCGCGGTGCCCGGCGGGCAGACGCTGTACCTCGACGAGCACCCCGACGAGCAGCCCTGGACCCTGCTCGGACCGGAACGGTCCCAGCAGATCCACGAGGCCTTCTACGGTCACCGGGCGGCCGACGCGATCGACATCTGCCCCTGCCAGCGGCCCCCGGTCGACGGGCCGCTGCTCACCAAGTGCAGCCAGCTCGAGCAGGGAATCCGGGTCGAGGACGGGCAGGTGACCGTGCCGTGGGGTGCGTCGCTGTCGCAGGTCGAGGAGGCGTTGCACGCCCTGGCCCACGCATGGGAGCCGTCGTGGGCACCCGTCTGAGCGACTCCCGCCAGTACGCCCACCTGTGGGGCACGCCGGAGACCGCTGCGATCTTCGAGGAGCGCGCACGCCTGCAGAGCTGGCTGGACATCCTGGCCGCCCTCGCGCGGGCGCAGGCGCGGCTGGGCATCATCCCGACGGACGCGGCCACCGCGATCACCGATCGTGCCGACGCGACGAAGCTCGACCTGGACCTGGTGGCGGAGCAGACCCGGCTGACCTCGCACTCCACCCTCGGGCTGATCCACGCCCTGCAGCGCACCCTGCCGGAGCACGCGCGCGAACACGTCTACTACGGCGTCACCGTGCAGGACGTCACCGACACCTGGTTCTCCCTGGCGATCCGCGACGTCGGCGACCTGGTGTGGCGCGACCTGCGCGCACTGGAGGAGACCCTGCTGACCTTGGCCGAACGGCACCGGGACACCCCGATGCTCGGCCGCACCCATGGACAGCCCGGCTCACCGATCACCTTCGGTTACAAGGTGGCCGGTTGGGCCGACGAGCTCCGCCGCCACCTGGCACGTCTGGTCGACGCCCGCGACCGGCTGCTCGTCGCGCAGCTGGGCGGCGCCGTCGGAGTGCTGGGCTTCTTCGGCGACTCGGGGACCCGGCTGCGCCAGGAGTTCGCCGCAGAGCTCGACCTGGCCGACCCCACGGTCTCCTGGCTCACCTCGCGGGACCGGATCGCCGAGTTCGGCTCCCTGCTCGCCATGATCTGCACGACCGTGGCCCGGATCGGCAACGAGGTCTACGAACTGGCCCGCCCGGAGATCGGCGAACTGCACGAGCCCGACCGGCCGCACGCCGTCAGCAGCATCACCATGCCGCACAAGCAGAACCCGGAGGCCAGCGAGCACCTGGACACCCTGGCCCGGCTCGCCCGCGCCAACGCGGCCGTCCTCGTCGAGGGTCTGGCCGGATCGCACGAGCGGGACGGGCGCGCCTGGAAGGCGGAGTGGATCGCTCTGCCGGAGGTCTGCCAGCTGACCCCGGTCGCCCTGCGGATCGCGCTCGAGCTGGCGGGGGGCCTGCAGGTCGACGTCGAGGCGATGCGCGCCAACCTGGCTCGCTTCGGCCCCCGGGTCGCGTCCGAGCAGCTGCTGGCCGGCCTGTCCTCCCGGCACGGCAAGCACCACGCCCAGCAGCTGCTCCAGGACCTGTCCACCGAGGGCGGACCGGACCAGCTGCGCGAGGCCATCCTCGGTGCCGGTCTCGCCACGGAGGAGGACGTGGACCGGTGGGCCGCTGCGCCCGCGCTGGCAGCAGCCATCGAGATGACCGACCGGCTGGTGCGCGCCTCCCGGGCCGCGCGCGACGGTGAGCGGGAGCGGTGGTCGCGATGACCGCACCGCCTCGCTTCCCCCTGGCGGCCGCGCCGACCCCGCTGCAACACGCCACCGGGCTGGAGGAGGCCTTCGGCGCCGGGCCGATCTGGGTCAAGCGGGACGACCTGACCGGGTTCGCGGTGGCAGGCAACAAGGCTCGGACGCTGGAGTACCTCCTCGGCGATGCGCTCGCGCAGGGGGCGGACACCTTCGTGGCCACCGGGTCACCCGGATCCAACTTCTGCGCGGCGGCGGCGGTGGCGGCCCGGGTCGCCGGCTTGGCCTGCGAGATCGTCCACTCGGGAGCGCCGCCCGATCCGGTGCCCGCGACACTGCGACTCACCCGGGCCGCCGGCGCCACGGTGACCTTCGAGCCGTCGCTGGCGCGGCAGCAGCTCGACGAGGCCGTGGGCCGGCACGCCGCGCGACTGCGGGAGGCGGGCCGCCGCCCTTATGCCGTGCCCCGCGGCGGGGCAACCCCCGTCGGGGCAGTCGGCTGCGCCACGGCGGTGGGCGAGCTCACCGAGCAGGCCGAGGCCGCCGGGCTCGGATCCTGCACCGTCGTGGTGGCCACCGGGTCGGGCACCAGCCAAGCCGGCCTGCTCGCCGGACGCGCGTCGACCGCCATCCCGGTGCGCGTGATCGGAGCGTCGGTGAGCCGGCCGACCGAGACCGTCCGACCGCACGTGCACCAGCTGGCCGGTGCGTGCGCGCACCTGCTCGGGCTGCCCGGACCGGACGCCTCCGACGTGGAGGTGCGGGACGCCGTCGGTCCCGGGTTCGGGATCGCCGCCCCGGAGGACCGCGACAGCTCCCGCGTCGCCCTCACGACCGCCGGGCTGCTGCTCGACGACACGTACGGAGCCAAGGCCATGACGGTGCTGCGACATCTCGCCCGGCACGGACACGACGAGCCGCTGGTGTTCTGGCACACCGGCGGCGTGATGGGGGCGCTCGCCGCCCTGGACGGGAGCGCAACATGATCGCACCCGACGAGGACCACCCCACCGACCTGCCGCACCCGGCTCGTCGGCCGCGTCGCAGCGGGCCTCCCACCAGCGGGCCGGCACCGGAGCTGGTCGACTCCGGCTTCGCCCTGGAGAACCGGGACGCGCCCTACCTGCACGACGGGCTCAACCTCGCCGACATGGCGCACGTGCTCGACCTCCGGCGCCGGTCGATCATCCCGGCGGACGCGGCACGGGCCCTCCTGGGCCTGCTGCTCGAGGTCCGGTCCGTGCCCGCGGAGGAGTTCCCCTACGACCCCTCGTTCGGTGAGCCGTACAACTCGCGGGAGCGCTACTTCGTGGACCGGCTCGGCGACGTGGCCGGGTGGCTGCACGCCGGACGACCCCGGCGGGAGGCGGCCCGGATCGCGATGCGGCTCTACCTGCGCGACCAGCTGCTCGAGCTGGCCGACGAGGCGTGCCGGCTGGTGCGGGCCTGCGCCGACTGCGCCGACCAGCACCGGGAGACGCTGATGCCGGACCAGACCTACCTCCAGCAGGCGCAGCCGTCGACCTTCGGCCACTACCTGGTGAGTTTCGCCTACCCCGTGGCCCGTGACTGCGAGCGGCTGCTGGACGGCTACGCCTGGGTCAACCGCAGTCCGGGCGGCGCCGGGTGCGTCAACGGGACGCGGCTGCTCGACGACCGCGGTTTCATCGCGGCGGAGCTCGGTTTCGACGGCGTCATCGAGCACACCCGGGACGCCATGTGGCAGATCGACGGATTGATCCACATCCTGGCAACCGTGGCGAGTCTCGCCTCCTCGCAGAGCAAGCTGGCCGAGGACCTCGAGATCTGGTCCAGCAGCGAGTTCGACTTCATCGACCTGGACGACGCCTTCACCAGGTCGAGCGTGTTGATGCCGCAGAAGCGCAACCCCTACTCGCTGTCCATCGTGCGCGGCGCCTCGGGCATCCTGATCGGCCGGCTGAGCGGCTTCCTGGCGGTGGCCAAGAGCCCGTCCGCCCGCAGCGACAACCTCATCTTCGCCTACGGAGAGGTGCCGCGCGCCGTGGACCTGTCGACTCGGGTGACCCGGTTGATGTCCGGGGTGGTGGGCACCCTGCAGGTCAACGCCGACCGGATGCGTGAGGTGCTCGACGCGGGCTACACCCAGGCGACGGACCTGACCGAGTTCATCACGCAGCACTGCGGGATCGACTACCGGAGCGCCTACGTGGTGGTCGGCCGGGCGGTCCGGGAGGCCAGCAGGCAGGGCATCCCCGGCGCCGCGATCACCGGCCGGATGATCGACGAGATCGCGCGCGAGGAGACCGGGCAGGACTGGGGGCTGTCGGAGTCCGACCTGACCCCGGTCCTCGACCCCATGACGATC
This sequence comes from uncultured Ornithinicoccus sp., assembly GCA_964425155.1. Taxonomy (GTDB): domain Bacteria; phylum Actinomycetota; class Actinomycetes; order Actinomycetales; family Dermatophilaceae; genus Segeticoccus. The sequence goes on from CAYRLV010000010.1 coordinate 24,397, forward strand.
GTGAGCAGCCGCAGGGCGACCGGCGGCGCAGCGCCCCACGCCGTCGGCGACATGGTGGACCAGTGCCGCCGCACCGCTGCGGAGCTGTCCGCCCGGGTCGGGGCCCACCGCGACGCGGTGGGCGCTGCCGAGGCGTCGCTGCTGGCCCGGGCCCATGAACTCGCCGACGGCCCGGCGACCCGAGAGGAGAACCTGTGAACGTCCAACTCCCCGAACGTGTCTCGGTGGTGAACATCGGCCTGCCCCTGTTCGCCGACGCCATCGCCGAGCAGGATCGCCCGGTCCAGCAGCTCGACTGGCGCATCCCGGCCGGCGGCGATCCGACCGTCGTCGCCGCCCTGGCCGAGCTGTTCGGCCCGCGGGCGCGGGAGATCGACGCCGCCAACGCCGAGGTGGTCCGCCGCCTCGACGAGGGTGTGCCGACGCTGACCCAGGTCGCGCCGGCCCGGGACGTGCTGCCGGACCTGCCGGACCACAGCCTGGTGCACTGCGGGCCGGCGATCGCCTGGGCGGACGTGTGCGACCCGTTGCGCCGCTCGCTGCGGGCCGCCGCGGTCGCCGAGGCCTGGGCCGAGGACACCGCCGCGGCCGACCGGCTGCTGGCCACGGGAGCGATCGGTCTCCGTCCCGCATACGACTTCGACACCGTCGTGCCGATGGCGACCGCGATGGGGCCGTCCACCCCCGTCTTCGTCGTGGAGAACCAGGCCGGTGGCGTGCGGGCCTTCTCGCCGGTCAACCAGGGCCCGGGAGACACCGCGTGGTTCGGCCGGGACAGCGACGGCGCGATCGCCCGGTTGCGGTTCCTGCGGGACCTGGCCGGCCCGATGCTGCGCGAGGTCGTCGCGGCGGCCGGGCCGATCGACGTGTTCGCGCTGGCCGCGCAGGGGGTGCAGATCGGCGACGACGTGCACATGCGCACCCAGGGGACCACGAACCTGCTGCTGCGCAACCTGTTGCCGCAGCTGGCCGCCCTGCCGGACAGCGGCCGCGTCGCCCTGGCGGAGTACCTGTCCGGCAACCACCTGTTCTTCCTCAACCTGGCGATGGCCGCCGCCCGGTCCCTGACCCTGTGGGCCGAGCAGGTACCCGGCTCGAGCGTGGTCACCACGATGTTCCGCAACGGCACGACGTTCGGGCTGCGGATCGCCGGCCGGGACGAGACGTTCGTCGCCGACGCGCCGCCGGTGCAGGACGCCATGTACTACCCCGACTACGGTCCCGAGACCAGCGCACCGGACATCGGGGACAGTGCGCTGCTCGAACTCGTCGGGCTCGGCGGTGCGGCCGCCGCCGGATCCCCCGCCGTCGCAGGGTTTCTCGGCG